>JAFWCS010000338.1 GCA_017534365.1 Clostridia bacterium
AGCGCTTTTCTGTCGTCATCCCGGTGCGTGCAGAGAACGCAGGAAAAGCTTTCTTCGCAGTCGAACGGGATCCACGCGAACTGGCCGCTGTGGTCGTTCAGAAAACCCGGAGCGAGGCAGACGCCGCGTTCTGCCGCGACGTTCGTGCGTGTCGTGTCATGGTCTGGACTGTTGAAATACTCTATTTTGCCCGTTGCGATCAGACGGTGCTGGACTGCGCGAAGCGCCGGTGGGGAGCCGCCGCCGACCATCAGCGTCCTGCCGTAAAGATCCCCTTCCCTGATCAGATTTTTCCCGGCGAGCGGATCTTCTCGTCTTGCGATCAGATAGATACGGCTTTCAAACAGATCGTGGACGGCGATCCCCGGGATCTGCCTCGTCTGTTCCTTCAGCGCGAAAAGGATATCGGTCTCGTTTTTAAGAAACCCATCCAACCCGTTTTCATACTCGAATTTCGGGACGATCTGAATATCGGGGTATTCTTTTGTAAAGAGCCGCATCGCCTCAGGCAAAAAATAAAGCGCTTCCCGCACCATCAGGCTGATCGAAATGCTGTCCTTATATTTTGCGCTGAAATTCTGACCCTGCTCGATTGCCCGTTTCAGATCCTCCCGCATGCCTGCAAGGAAGGACACGAACTGCGCGCCTGCCGGCGTGAGAGAGGCGCCTTTTCCGCTGCGCTCGAAGATCGTAAAGCCGACTTCATCCTCAAGGAGCTTGATCTGATAAGAAAACGTCGGCTGGCTGACGAACTGATTTTCCGCCGCGCGGCTGAAATTGAGCGTGCGCGACAGCTCGATACAATAATCAATCTGTTTTGTAGTCATGATTGCCTCCGCGCTATTTAATAATTCGATCAATTATAGCATATCTGAATTGGACTTTTCAATACTTTCGTGATAAAATATAAATGAAATCAAGAGCCGGAGGTAAGAAAACATGGCAAAAACACTGATCGCATTCTTTTCCAGAGCCGATGAAAACTATTTCGCGGGCGCGATGCGCTACGTCAAGGTCGGCAACACCGAGGTCGTTTGCAACCAAATGAAAGAGATGATCGACGCCGACGTTTTCAGGATCGAAATGAAAGATCCCTATTCGCCCGTATATATGACCTGTATCGAGGAGGCGAAGCGGGATCTGCGGGAAAATGCGAGACCGGAGCTCGTCGCTTATCCCGAAAGCATCGACGGATACGATACCGTCATCCTCGCCTACCCGAACTACTGGGGAACGGTCCCGATGGCGGTGGCGACCTTCCTTGAAAGATACGATTTCACCGGCAAAACAATCCTGCCGCTCTGCACCAACGAAGGCAGCGGCATGGGCGGCAGCGAACGCATGATCAGGCAGTGCGCGCCCGGCGCGGATGTGAAAAAGGGTCTGCCTGTCTCCGGAAGCAATGCTGCAAATTCCGGCTCTGCCGTGAAACGCTGGCTTTCCGCAAACGGGCTTGTGAAATGAAGCCGACACTGCTGTTTTCGGCTGTTGTTTCGATCGCGCTCCTATGCGCGTGCGGCGCGGAAACGCCGTCCCAACCGGCCGTAAAAGAAATTGCGGCAACCATACACCCGCCCGTAAACACAGTTTCGGAAACTGGGGAAGAAAAAGATATGAAGTATGATTTTTCGGCATTTAAAAATATTAAAATAACTGGCGTTGATCTTTTGCGGCTGACGGATGAAGAGCTTTCCGTTCTCTGCGTTCAGGCGCGATACTGCCAGGCGATGACCGACGCGGATATCGACGTGATGCGCGAAATCGTATCGGAAGATATGACCTTCACGCATATGAGCGGGAGGAAGCAGACGCGGGAGGAATACTTTGCCGATATCGCGAACAAACGCCTGAACTACTTTACGATCGGGATCGAAGATCCGGTGATCCGCGTGAGCGGCGACAAA
>JAFWCS010000339.1 GCA_017534365.1 Clostridia bacterium
ATGCCGTCCAGATGATCGATCTCATGGCAGAAGCAGCGCGCTTTCAGCTCGGTACCTTTATAGATGCACCATTTGCCGTTGCGGTCCTGCGCTTTGACCTGCACGGAAGCGGGGCGGCAGGTCACGCCGCTTTGCCCGGGAAAAGAGAGACAGCCCTCTTCCGCAAACTGCTCGCCTTCGCGCACGGTGATCTCCGGATTGATCAGCTCCAGATAGCCGTCGCCGCAATCCATGACCACGACGCGGCGCAGGATGCCGACCTGCACGGCGGCCAGACCGACGCCGTTCGCGGCGTACATGGTCTCCTTCATATCATCCAGCAGCACCCACAGCCGGGCGTCGAATTTCTCGACCGGCCGGGATTTTTTCAGAAGGATCGGATCCCCGTCCTTGACGATGTTTCTTAATGCCATTGTGTTTCCTCGTTTCCCCCGTTCCGGGGTTTTCTTTATTGAAAGCCGTTGCCGGCTAATAGACAAAACAAGTATAAATAATGTAATTATATAGCGGAGTCCGGATTGATCTCCGCATAGACCGTCACGTCGGAAAAGCGGCTGTCTTTGCCGAGGGTGCGCAGCAGCAGGGCGATCATTGCGCGCAGCCGCCTGGAATTCCTGCATTTCAGGATCAGGCGATAGCGGTATTTGTTGCTGATCTTCGCCACGCGCGCCGGCATCGGGCCGAGCGCGATCAGCTTCTGATCGGCATAATCCCCCGCTGTCATCTGCTTGACAAGATCGAGCGCGGCGTGCGCAGCCGCCTTGACGACGGTTTCCTGCGTGCCCACGACGCCGATCACGCAAAGATCGCAATAAGGCGGATAAATCAGGCTTTTGCGCAGACGGATCTCCGTGCGGTAGAACGCTTCATAATCCTGCCGCGCGGCCAGACGGATGATCTCATTCTCAGGTGTAAGCGTCTGGATGATTGCGCGCCCGGCGGTCTCACCCCGGCCGGAGCGGCCGACGACCTGCGTGAGCAGCGAAAAAGTCTTTTCCAGCGCGCGGTAATCATCGTTATACAGCTGCTGATCGACCGAAACAACGCCGACAAGCGTAACGTTCGGGAAATTCAGCCCCTTCGCCACCATCTGCGTGCCGACCATAATATCGTAGTCGCCGTTTGCAAAGGCGGAAAGCAGCTGCTCATGGGAATTGCGCCCGGCGGTGGAATCGGTATCCATGCGCACGATCCGCGCCTGCGGCAGCAGACGGGCAAGGGAATCCTCCACGTGCTGGGTGCCGAAACCCGCGTAGCGCACGGCATTTTCGCCGCAGGACGGGCAAACGCCGGTGAACGGCACGGAATAGCCGCAGTAATGGCACATCAGCCGGCCGTTGGCGGCGTGATAGGTCATGGAAATGCTGCAATGCGGACAGGTCACGACCTCGCCGCAGGCGTCGCAGGCGGCGAAGGTGTTGTAGCCGCGGCGGTTGATCAGCAGGATCGACTGCTTCCCCGCCGTCAGATTCTCCGCGAGCGCATCGAGCAGCGTGCGGCTCAGCTCCCGGCTCTCCGGCACGGTTTCGGCGTGACGCATATCCACAGTCACGACCTCGGGCAGCACGGCGCTGCCGTAGCGCCCGGTCAGTTTGCAGAGCGTATAGCGGCCGCTTTCGGCGGCGGCAAAGCTCTCCACGCGCGGCGTTGCGGATGCCAGCAGCAGCAGGCAACGATGATGCGCCGCGCGATACTTCGCAACCTCCGCCGCGTCATAGCGCGGAGACTGCTCGGATTTATAAGTATGCTCCTGTTCTTCGTCGATAATGATCAGGCCGAGATCCTTCAGCGGCGCAAACACGGCGCTGCGCGTGCCGACCACGATCGTGGCCTGCCCCTGCCTGACACGCTTCCACTCCTCCAGCCGCTCCCGCATGGAGAGCGCGCTGTGGAACACGGCGACGCGGTCGCCGTATCGCCTGCAAAAGAGGGCGAGCGTCTGCGGCGTCAGTCCGATTTCCGGCACCATGACCAAAACGGACTTGCCGCGATCCAGAACAGCATCGATCACGCGCAGATACACG
>JAFWCS010000340.1 GCA_017534365.1 Clostridia bacterium
GATTTGCGCGCAAGACCTTTTCTTTCAATGCTTCCAGCATACCCGGACTCCTTTCAGATAAAGAGGGATGCAACGACCGTGGCGTAAACGTGGGAGGGATCGCGCAGGAAATTCTCACGCAGCCGCTCGGCCTGCGCCTGATCGGCGGCATAAACCGTGAGCTCCATGAGCGTGCCGGCCGGATCCGCGACGCGGATGCGCACGTGGCAGCCGTTTTCCGCAGGCAGGATCTCCACGGCGTTTTCCTGCGAGCGCCGCTGCTGCGTCTGCAGATAGAGCAGATCCGCCGTCGCCGTTTCCAGCACGGAGCGCGGCACCTCGGCGCGCAGCTCGTCGGCCGCGAGGATGCCCTTGGGCGTGACGGAGAGCAGCCCCTCCGCCGCGACGAGATTGCCGTTTTCCCGCAGGTCGTCGATGGCCTGCGCCGCTTCGAAATAGTTGACCAGCCCGTGCAGCCCGAGCGCTTCGGTCAGAAGCGCCTGCGGCAGCTGGCCGCTGTTGCGCAGCAGCACGTTGATCAGGATCTTGATTTGTGTGGTATTGCGCAGCCCGCCCGGCGCAACGCCGGCGTCAAAGGCGTCGAAGCTGTTGGTAAAATCCATATCCGTTGCCGTCCAATCCCGTGGTTTGATCTTGTCTTTTTATCTTATCATAATTCCGGCCGGATTGCAAGGGCGGAATTATGGCAATTCTCGGGAATTCGCACAAAAAAGCGGACGCGATACAGGCTCTGTTTGTGAAATGATCCTTGACAAACCGGGCGCTGCCTGCTATAATTGATAATCAATGTTTTCTATCTTACGACTGGATTTCAATGAACCGCAAGAGCCGTAAACTGCCGAAGAAAGTGCCGCTTTTTTCGGCTTTCGGTTTCTTATTTTGAAAGGAAGCGATACGATGGAGAAGAAACGGCGGGTGATCAGTCTGATCGTGTTCGGCGTGCTGATTGCCGGCCTGCTCGTCGGCGTGCTCCTGACGCCTGCCGCCTCAAAAGCGGAGAGCATTCAGGAGACGATGCAGGACGCTGTGCTGCACGGATCGGGCAAGATCCGCCTGTTCGGCCTGCTGGACGTGAATCCCGGGCTGATCGCTGCGTTCTGCGTGACAGGGCTGCTGCTGGTGCTCTCGCTGCTCGTGCGCATTTTTGCGATCCCCAGATTCAAACGCATTCCCGGCAAGCTGCAGCTCCTGCTCGAAACGGCGGTCGGCTTCTTTGACGGGCTTGCGCAGCAGAATTCGGCCCACAGCGTCGGCTTCATCAACGTCTATATTTTCAGCGCCGGCGTTTATATCTTCGCGAGCACGCTATTTGAACTGCTCGGCGTGCAGGCTGTCACTACGGCGGGGCACGCGATCTCGCTGCCTGCGCCGCTCTCGGATATCAACGGCGCCATCGCCATGGGCGTGACCTCTTATCTCGTGATCCTCGGCGGCGGCCTGATCAAAGGCAAGGCGCGCGGTCTGGCCAACACGCTCAAGGAGTTTTCGCTGCCGATCTCGATGAGTTTCCGTCTCTTCGGCGCCCTGCTCAGCGGCGCGCTCGTGACGGAGCTGGTCTATTACTTCACGGCCACGAGCTTCGTGATCCCGGTCATTGTCGCCGTGCTCTTCACGGCGCTGCACGCGCTGATCCAGGCCTACGTGCTCACGATGCTGGTCTCCTTCTTCTATGGCGAGGTCACGGAGCCAC
>JAFWCS010000341.1 GCA_017534365.1 Clostridia bacterium
GTTGTTTTTGTGCTCGTGCGGCGCCGCAATCGACGTCGATGGTTTTCTTGAACAGGTAGTAATCGTAGCTCGGCAGCCAGTGATCGCCGGCGTCAACCGACGCTTTGAACTGCGCCTCGTCGAGCGCCGTGTGCATGAGATTGACGCCCTTGATCGCTTTGCCCTCTTTGTAGCAGGTGTCCCAGAAGGCGTGGTGGCCGATGACCTTGACGCTTGCGGGAATATATATATACTCCAGCGCCTGATCGTAGCTGAACGCGTCGGAGCCGATGAATTCCAGCCCCTCCGGCAGGGAGGGATAGACGCCGGCGGCGCCCTCGGTGAAGATCTGCTTCAGGCTCGTCGATTTGAAGAACGCCAGGGTCTCGATCGTTTTGAGCCCTTCCGGCAGATAGACGCTGACCAGGTTCGCGTAGTTGAAGGCCAGCGGGCCGATCTTCGTCACCGTCGCGGGCAGGTGACAGGTCTGCACGGCTGTCACGTAGGCGTCGTCATAGGCCGCGTTATCCGGCCAGAGTTCCTCTTTGTAGCCCGCCTTCTCGCGCAGATAGGCGTCGTGGTCGATCGGATAGCAGATGACCTCGGTCATGTCTTTATTATAAAGCACCCCGTCCAGGTCGCAATACCATTCGTTTGCGGGATCCACGAGAATCGTCTGCAGGTTCCAGACGCTGTAGAAGGACTTGCCGTCGATCTCCCGCACGTCCTTGCCGATCGTGATGCTTGTGAGCTTGTCGTCGCAATTGAAGGCGTATTCACGTATGGAGGTCAGGGGCCTGGTCTCATCGCCGTCCGCATAGGCAAGCTCCAGGGTCGTAACGTCGCCGGGGTTGCTGAATTTTGACAGCTCCCAGCCGGTCTCCGTCTGCGTGTAGTCAAAGGTCTCGCTGTGGATCGCGCGCACGGAGAAGAAAATGGACAGACCGATCGCGACGATCAGCACCGCGATCACAACGGCTTTTTTGAGACCGGCATGCGTGACGGGTTTGCCGATGGCCGGCGCCTTCATGCCCTCGATCTGATAGGTCCAGGCTTCGCTGTCCGGGATCTCGGGCAGAGTCTCCGGCACGGCCGGGGCGGCGTCCTTCTTTCTGCGGCTCATGAGACCACCTCGCTTTCTGCCGGCGCGTCCGCCGGCGCTTCCCTGCCGTCCATGCTGCCGTGGGTCGCACGTTCACGCGCCTTGAGCACCTCCATGACCATGTTTTGCTTATGGTCGTCATAATCCCAGAAGAAATAGGGGATGCTCATGAGCACGTAGCCGACGATGTCGATGATGATCGGGATGACGATGATCCTGATGCGTGAGGCGTCGACAAAGAGCACGTCCCAGTTGCTGTTGAAGCCGTAGCGCAGCAGCATCAGCGGGATGATCAGGCCGACGAACGAGGTGATCGGGCCGGTGAACCAGCCGAACACGCCCGAGAAGCTCTCCAGCCGCTCGCCGGAGAGATACATCTGATAGTCGTTGATGCGGATATCCATATCGTGGCCCGCCGTGACGGGGATCGTCTTGGTCATCTCCATGAAAATCAGCACGAGCACGCAGATCGTGCCGCAGAGGTTGACCCGGTCGCCCAGGAAGAGCAGGGAGAGCACGATCGCGGCGTTGCCGATGGCGCGGGAAAGCTGATAGAAGATCATCAGCTGCTTGAAGGAGAACCGCTTGAGGAAGTAGGGCGCGAAGAAATCCGGCGGCGTGCCCGCGAAGGAGACGAGCGCGACCAGCAGGCTGTAGAGCAGGCCGCTCAGACGGAAGGTGTAGAGATAGAGAATCGTCGCGAAGGGCAGCATGCCGTTGCCCAAAGCGTCCAGCAGGCCGACGACGGTGTTGACCCACTTGTATTTGTTGCGCATCACGCCGAACATGCCGTCCCAGAAGCTGATGCTGACCTTGCGCTCGATGGGCGGCTGTGGAATGCGCTCCTTGATGCGCCCGGCGAAGATCATCGTCACCGCCACGCAGAAGGTGAAGAAGCCCGGAATGATGTATTTGAACAGGTTGATATCCGCCCATTCATAGCGCAGCATGCCGATGAAGACAGGCATCAGGATCGAAATGATCGAATTGAGGAAATGCGAGAGCTTGATCGGGATCGTGCGCACCCAGATGCGTTCACGCACGTTCGGGCTGATATTCTGCGCGCACATTTCCAGCGA
>JAFWCS010000342.1 GCA_017534365.1 Clostridia bacterium
GAGCGGCGGCTTGCCAAGCAGCTTGCAGGCGGCGTTGATGCCGGCGACCAGACCTTGCGCGGCGGCCTCTTCGTAGCCGCTCGAGCCGTTGAACTGGCCGGCGCCATACAGCCCGGGATAGTCCTTGAATTCCAGCGTCTGCCGCAGAGCGGTCGGATCGACGCAGTCATATTCGATCGCATAGGCCGTGCGCAGGAATTCCGCGTGCTCTAGACCGGGGATGCTGTGCACGATCTGCAGCTGCACGTCTTCGGGCAGGGAGGAGGACAGCCCTTGCAGATACAGTTCATCCGTCTGCGCGCCGCAGGGCTCGATGAAGATCTGATGCCGTTCCTTCTCGGAGAACCGGACGATTTTATCTTCGATGCTCGGGCAGTAGCGCGGCCCGACGCCGTCGATTTTGCCGGAGAAGAGGGGAGAACGGTGAAGATTCTCCGAAATGATGCGTTTTGTTTCCGCGCCGGTGTAAGTGATATAGCAGGGTTCAGTGTTCCTGACCTGGTAATTACTGTCAAACGCGAAGGGGACGATGCGGTCATCGCCGAACTGCGGTTCGAGCTGGGAAAAATTGACACTCCTGCGGTTGATACGCGGGGGCGTCCCGGTCTTGAAACGCCGGGTCGGCAGGCCGAGCCGTTTGAGCGCGTCGGCAAGCGCCGCGGCGGGGAACATGCCGTCCGGTCCGCTCTCATAAGAAACGTCGCCGATATAAACGCGCCCGCCGAGAAACGTGCCTGTGGCGAGGACGACGGCTTTCGCGCGGTGAACGGCCTCCAGCCGGGTGGTCAGCAGCCAGTCTTCGCCGTCGCGGGTCAGGTCGACGATCTCCGCCTGCCGCAAAAACAGGCGCGGCTGGCGTTCCACGGCGTGTTTCATCGTTTCGGAATAGGCGCGGCGGTCGATCTGCGCGCGCAAGGAATGGACCGCTGGCCCCTTGCCGAGATTCAACATCCGGCTTTGCAGGGTGTTGCGGTCCGCAGCAATGCCCATTTCGCCGCCGAGGGCGTCGATCTCCCGCACAAGGTGGCCCT
Source organism: Clostridia bacterium (assembly GCA_017534365.1). Classification (GTDB taxonomy): domain Bacteria; phylum Bacillota; class Clostridia; order Oscillospirales; family Acutalibacteraceae; genus CAG-177. Next base: position 1,032 of record JAFWCS010000342.1, read on the forward strand.
TGGAGGAACCGCCGATCGAGGGATTGCAGGGCATATTGCCCACCCAGTCCAGATTGATCGTGAACAGGGCGGTCTTGCAGCCGAGGCGGGCGGCGGCCAGACCGGCTTCGATGCCGGCATGCCCCGCGCCAATGACGGCAATATCAAACGATTCTGCTTCGTATTTCATCGGATCTCCTATTTTCCTACGCAGAAATTCTCAAACACCGCATCCACGGTCGCGGCGGTCGCGCGTTCGCCGGTCAGCTCCAGCAGCGCGTCGACAGCGCAGTCGGCGCAGACGGTGACGGCGTCCAGTGTGACGCCGCTTTGCAGCGCCCGGATCGCTTCGGTCAGATGCTCTGCCGCCGCCGCGCAGCATTGCCGCTGACGTTCGTTGATCAGACAGGCCGCAGAGGGGTCGAAGCTGTCCGCGCCGAGGAGCGCTGCGATCGCGGCTTCCAGCGCGTCCAGCCCTTCGCCTGTGGCGGCGGAGAGCGTGACCACGCGGTCAAACGCGGCCTCCAGCGCGGCGCAGTCGGCGGCAGGGGGGAGGTCGGCTTTATTCAGGATCGCGATCGACGGTTTTTCTTTGCAGGCGTCGATCACGGCGCGGTCGTCCGCAGTCAGAGGCGCGCTGCCGTCAAAGACCGCAAGCGCGAGCGAAGCGCCTGCCAGCCGCCGTCTGGCGCGGTCAACGCCGATGTGCTCGATTGCGTCCTCTGTTTCGTGGATGCCGGCGGTATCCGCCACGCGCAGCAGCAGATCGCCCAGCCGGACAGTTTCTTCCACCACGTCGCGGGTGGTGCCGGCCACGGCGGTGACGATGGAGCGGTCGTAGCCGCTGAGCAGATTCATCAGCGTCGATTTGCCGACGTTCGGCCGGCCGACGATCGCGGTGTCCACACCGGCCGTGAGCACCTTGCCGCAGTCGTAGCGGCGCAGGAGCTCCAGCAGCGTCGCGCGCACGGCGCGAAACGCAGCGAGAATGGAGACCGTGTCCGTCTCCGGCAGGTCTTCATCCGGATAATCCACCCAGGCTGCCAGCGCGGCAGTGACCGAAAGAATGCGGTCGGCGCAGGCGCGGATCTCCTTGCTGAGCGCGCCATCCAGCGTTTGCAGGGCGGCGGCAGCCGCCTGTTGACCGGCGGCGCCGATGAGGGCCATGACGCTTTCGGCAGAAGCGAGATCCCGCTTGCCGTTGAGAAAGGCACGCTTGGTGAATTCACCCGGTTCAGCGGGCGAAGCGCCGGCGGCGAGCACGGCGCGCAGCGTTTGCTGCGTCAGAAACAGACCGCCGTGGCAGTGCAGCTCGGCAACGTCTTCGCCGGTGTAGCTTTTCGGCGC
>JAFWCS010000343.1 GCA_017534365.1 Clostridia bacterium
TCGCCGCCGAGGATCGTCGCCTCCGGGCGCAGGTCTTTGATCTGCGCGATCGTCTGCTCCGTGACGCGGAAGGGCTGCGCGCTGCCGACGTGCAGGTCGGCGAAGAAAACGACGGTATGTTCGGCCGTCAGCTTGTCGGAGGTATAGGTGTGTGTTTTCGGCGTAACGACCTGCATGTTGATCACGCCGAAGACGAAGAAGAGCACGCCGCAGATCAGGCTGACGGTCTTGACCGCGCCGAACCGGCGCTCCTTTTTGCGGATCGCGCAAATGACGCTGCAGACCGCGTCCGCGGCGGCGTCCGCCAGCAGGGCCACGTAGAGCGCCATCATCAGCGGCTGCACGGCGCGCAGCTGCACCGGGCCGGCGAGGACCAGCACGGCGAACACAATGGCAAGCAGTGCTTTGCCGAGGATGATGCACACGCGCGCGGCCGGCTTGAGCTGCTTTTTGCGCAGCAGCAGCTGCGCGGCGGTCAGAATGGCCTGCGCGGCGAGAAACCACAAAGAGAAAACAACGAATATATTCATAAAATACCTCCGGACAGGAACTGTTGTCTATTATTATCCCACATTCTTCGACAAATGTCCAGTGCCAACAGCGCGCCGCGCGGATAATTTTCCGCCGAAAACGGCCGGGCGGAAAGAAAAATGCTGTTGAACAACGGTCACGGATGTGCTACAATTGAAACAGAAAGAGAAAAAAGGAAAAAGGAGAGAATACGGTGGAGATTCGCGTCAACGGCGTGCGGCTGTATTATGAAAAAACAGGGGACGGTCCGCCGCTCGTGATGGTGCACTGCAACAGCATGGATCATAAAATCTTCCATACGGCCGTCAAGGCGCTTGCGCAGCGGTTCACGGTCTATTGCCCGGATTCCCGCGATCACGGCAAAAGCGAAAAGGTCGGGACCCTGCATTATGAGGACATGGCGGCGGATATGCATGCTTTTATTACGGCGCTCGGGCTGGAGAAGCCGGCGTATTACGGTTTTTCCGACGGCGGCATCATCGGCCTGCTGCTCGCGGCGGAATGGCCGGAGCTGCTCTCTGCGCTGATCGTCAGCGGCGCGAGCCTGCGGCCGGACAGCACGAAGGATCTGCCGCTGAAATTCTTCCGCCTGTGGAGCCACGTGGACCGCAGCGACAAGATGCGCATCATGCTGCGCGAGCCGGATATCACCGACGCGCAGCTGCGCAGCATCCGCGTGCCGACCTTCGTCACAGCGGGCGAGCGCGACGTCATCAAGGAGGCGCACACGCGCCACATCGCGGAAACGATCCCCGGCGCGCAGCTGAAGATCTTCCCGAAGGCCGGGCACACGGGCTATATCATGCGCAGCCGGAAGATCGCGGAGTATATCCTCTCCGTTCTCCCGGCGGATGAAGACCGCGGATAAGACCGCCGCCCGGCAAAAAAATCACTTTTTTTGCGCCGGATGATTGTTTCCCGTCTTATTGTTATGCTATAATACTGGCAGATTCTATTGCGCTGTTCCGAAAGAGGAACAGCAGCTGGATTCAGGAGGAAGATCTATGGACAGAGGCTTGATGATTGAGATCAAAAACTGGGCGATCGGCATTGTGACCGGCGTGTTCACCGTGCTGTTCTTCGTGCTGCCCATGCAGGGGCTGCAGCTCCTGCGCGGCACGGTGCAGGAGCTTCCGCAGACGCCGGAAGATTTCGTGCCGGCCGTGCGCCTTGTGGCGTTTACGGATTCCCACAACTGCAACGATCACGTGGCCGACGCGATCGACACGGCCTACGCGCTCTTTGACGAGGATGAAGTCTACGCCGGCGTGGACGGATTCTTCGGCCTGGGCGATTTTTCCAGCGTCGGCGGCGAGGGCGACTACGAGCGCTACGCCGAGACCCTGCGTGCGCACGTGCGGGAGGAGACGGCGCTGGTCAATATCCACGGCAACCATGAATTCAAGGACGACAATTACCGCGACTATTTTATCAGGCATTTCGGTCACGATCCGGACACCGTGACCGAAATCAACGGCTTCTCCTGCGTTGCCTTCTCCGGCGAGCGCGGCGCGACCGAGTGGACCTTCACCCCGGGCAGCCTGAAGTGGCTGGACGACGCGATCACCGCGGCGGAAAAGAAGGCGGACGGCAAGCCGGTCTTCGTCTTCCAGCATCCGCACCCCTTCGGCACGGTCTACGGCAGCTCCGTCTGGTGCGATCCGCAGCTCAACCCGATCTTCAACAAGCATCCCGGCATCGTGGATTTCTCCGGGCATTCCCATTTCCCGCTGAATGATCCGCGCAGCATCTGGCAGGGGAGCTACACGGCGGTCGGCTGCGGCGCGATGGCGACCTTCGAGCTGGAGGATCACGGCATTCCCGGCCAGCATCCGGCGGGCTATGACCCGGCGGCGGAGATCTGCGTCATCGAGGCGGACAACGACGGCAGCGTGCGCATCCGCGGCTACGATTTGCTCTCCGACACCTATTTCTGCGATTATTACATCGACGACGTCAACGACAGCGGCACCTATGCCTATACTTATAAAAACATGAAGGCGCAGGATGCCGCGCCGGTCTTCCCGGCGGATGCGCAGGCGGGCGCAGCCAAAGAAGAGGGCGGCGAATGGGTGCTCACTTTCACCGATGCGCAGGCAGCGCCCGGCTTCGTCGTGCATGACTACAAGATCACCGTGAAGGATGACGCCGGCAAAAAGGTCTTTTCCGACAGCGTGATCAACGATTATTACGTGATCGACGGCGATCCCTGCGCCCACATCCGCATCGGCGCGGATACGCTGGAGGCGGGCAAAACCTACACGCTGACCGTCCGCGCGGAGAGCGCCTATCACAAATTCTCCCAGCCGCTCGAACTGTCCTTTACGGCAGAATAATACATAACAAATATACTAAAACAGAAAGGGGATTCCTATGGTATCTCGCAAACAGCTCAAACAAAACGCACGCGCCCAGCTCGGCAACGGCATCTTCACCTCCGCGTGGATGACCGCGCTCTTCGTCTGCTTCGTCGTGGACCTGATCTTTTCGATCATCACGCTGCCGGGCTCGGTCTCTTCGATCTCGGAATCGATCTCCAATATGCAGTCAACGCTGGAAGGCGTCGACGCCGCGCCGGTCTCGATTCGGATTTCCGCCTTCTCCGGCGTCGGTTCCATTGCGATGCTGCTTCTGTCCGGCCCGATCGGCTACGGCCTCAAGAAGCTGTTCCTCAAGCAGGCGCGGGACGGGCAGCCGATGGTTTTCACGGATCTGTTCAAGGGCTTCACCGAGGATCTCGGCACCAACGTGCTGATCGGTCTGATGATCGGGATTTTCACCTTCCTGTGGTCGCTGCTGTTCCTCATTCCCGGCATCGTCAAATCCCTGGCCTATTCCCAGGCGCTCTATATCAAGGCGGATCATCCGGAGTATGACTGGAAGACCTGCATCAACGAGAGCCAGCGCCTCATGAAGGGCCATAAGGGCGAGTATTTCGTGCTGGGGCTGAGCTTCATCGGCTGGTACATTGTCGGCGCGCTCTGCCTCGGCGTCGGTGTGCTCTGGGTGGAGCCCTACGCGGAGGCGACGAAGGCGCATTTCTACTGGTCGCTGGCAGCGGCGGACGCCGCCGCGCAGCCTGCGCCCTTTGCCGCGCCGGAAGCGCAGTGGGGGATGGATGAAAACGTATGACGTTGCGGCCTACGTCTGGCCGTCCTATACGGGCAAAGAGCCCCGCGCCCGGCAGTTCTGGGAGCAGGGCATCGGCGAGTGGCAGTCCGTCCTGAGCGCGGAGAAGCGCACGGAGGATCAGATCCTGCCGCGCAAGCCGCTGTGGGGCACGGTGGATGAAGCCGACCCGCAGGTGATGGAGTTCCAGATCAAAGAGGCGCTGCGCCACGGTGTCAACGTCTTTATCTATGACTGGTACTGGTATGACCGCCGGCCGTTTCTCGAGCAGTGCCTCGACGACGGCTTCCTCGGTGCGCCCAACAACGAGGAAATGCAGTTCTATCTCATGTGGGCCAATCATGACGCGGGCTACACCTGGGATAAGCGCCAGTCGGCGCTCGATGAAATTATCTGGCTTGGCACGCAGCCGCGCGCGGAATTCGACCGCATCTGCCGCCGCGTGATCGATCTGTATTTCAAGCGCCCGAATTATTATAAAATCGACGGCTGCCCGGTCTTCATGATCTATGAGATGTCCAATCTCGTGCGCGGGCTGGGTGGGGTGGACGCCGCGCGGGAGGCGCTCGATCATTTTCGCGCGCTGACAAAGGAGGCCGGGTTCCCCGGTCTGCATCTGCAGGCGACGATCTATGCCGAGCACGCGGTCAACGTCAGCGGCGTCGATTCTGCGCGGGAAGGCTCCACCAAGGATCTGGTGCGCCTGCTCGGCTTCGATTCCGTGACGCATTATCAGTTCTGCCACTTCGTCGACTGCAACCGGGATTATCTGGAGCTCCTGCCTGACGTGCAGGCGGAGTGGAACCGCATCCGCGCGGACTATGACGTGCCGTATTATCCGCACGCCACCATCGGCTGGGACAATAACCCGCGCCATCACTTCCTGACCCTGCCGATCATGAAAAACAACACGCCGGAGAACTTCAAGCAATGCCTTCGCATGGCGAAAGACTATGCCGACCGCTATAACGACGTGCCGCTGATCACGATCAACTCCTGGAATGAGTGGACGGAGATGAGCTATCTCGAGCCGGATGACGTTTACGGCTACGGCTATCTCGAGGCCGTGCGGGACGTGTTCCTGCCGCAGGCGGCTGAACCGGAGGAGGAGAACGCATGATCCGCTCTGTCTTTCTGCGCGCGCTCGCCGCGCTGCTCGTCGGCGTGCTGCTGCTGTTTGTGGGCGCCGCGCCGGGGGAAAAGTACGACGTGAAGGACCCCGACGCCTGCGTGATGAATTTCACCGTGCTCTCGGACGTCCATATCGAGGGCAACAATTTCGCGCGCTATCAGGTGTTTGCCCGCGCGCTGCAGGACGTTGAAAAGAATCAAAGCGGCAACGCCGCCGTGGTCTTCCTCGGCGACAGCACGATGAACGGGCAGGTCATCGAAAACCTGCTGTTTCACGGCACAGCCCGGGCATTTCTGAAAAATGAGAACGTGCTGCCCGTGGTCGGCAATCACGATATCGGCAACGGCCAGGGCGATTATCAGACCCTGCAGAACCGCTGGTATGCCTTCACCGAGGCGTTTTTCGGCAAGAAGCCGGCGCATCCCTATTATTATGAAGTGATCGACGGCTGCTATTTCATCGTGCTCGGCATGGAGGCCCAGGAGGTCTATGAAATGCAGGTGAGCGAAGCGCAGTTTGCCTGGCTTGCGGACGTGCTGGAGAAAGCCGCCGCAAGCGGCAGACCGGCGTTCGTGTTTTCCCATTATCCGACGGATGATGTCGTGGATGAAAACGGCAACGAGACTGACCGGCTGACAAAGATGCTGGCGGCCTATAACGAAACGAACGATCTGTTCTGCTTCGTCGGCCACA
>JAFWCS010000344.1 GCA_017534365.1 Clostridia bacterium
AGGATAAGGCTGCGCGGGAATCTGCGGCGGCCGCGCGCCTGTTCGGCAGTCTGCCCGGAGGGCAGGGGGCGGACTTCCGCGCGCTCTGGGAGGAATTTGAGGCGGCGGATACGCCCGAAAGCCGGTTCGCCAACGTCATGGACCGCTTTCAGCCGCTCCTGCTCAATTATCTTTCCGACGGCCACACCTGGCGGACCTTCGACGTGCCGAAACCGGCTGTGCTCAAGCGGAACGAGATCGTGCGCGACTGGGCGCCGCAGCTCTGGCAGGCGGCGCAGGAGATCCTCGACCAGGCAGTCAAAGAGGGGATCCTGAAAGAGTAATATAAGGAAAAGGGGAAAGCAATCATGAAAAAAGTGCTGATGATTCTTGTGGACGGGATGCGCCCGGATGCCCTGACCGCCTGCGGCCACCCGTTTGCCGCGCGGATGCTGGAAACAGGCCGCTGTTTCCTGCAGGCGCAGACGGTGATGCCCTCCGTGACGCTGCCCTGCCACATGTCGCTGTTTCACTCTGTGGCGCCGGACCGTCACGGCATCCTGACGAATACCTACGTGCCGCAGGTGCGGCCGGTGCGCGGGCTGTGCGAGACCCTGCGCGCGGCGGGCAAGACCTGCGCGATGTTCTATAACTGGGAGGAACTGAAGGATCTCTCGCGCCCGGATGCGCTGACCTTCGGCTGCTACGTTTCCGGTCACGTGTATACCTATGAAGAAGCGAATCCGCGCCTGACCGCGATCGCGAAAGCCTACCTGACCTCGGATGCGCCGGACTTTGCCTTCGTTTATTTTGGCTGGTCGGATGCCGCCGGGCACAAGGACGGCTGGATGAGCGAGGAATACCTGCGCGCCGTGCGCGGCAGCTGGGACTGCATCGAGACGCTCTGCCGCGATCTTTCGGAGGACTATCTGGTGATCGTGACGGCGGATCACGGCGGTCATGCGCGCGGCCACGGCTCCGATCTGCCGGAGGATATGACGATCCCGATCCTCTGCGCCAACGAGACATTGCCCGCGGGCAAGCCGGCGGGCGGCAGCATTCTCGACCTTGCGCCGACAGTCTGCGCCGTGCTGGGCGTTGCGCCGGATGCGGAATGGGAGGGCGCGCCGCTGCCGTTGGAGGCGGAATGAGCCCGGCGATCGTAAAGCTGCTCCCCGCGTTTGCGGCGCTGCTGCTGCCGGCCTGGGCGTTTGGCATCCTGCGGATCCGCCGGCATCATCTGCACGGCCTCCGGCGGCTGCCGCCGCTCCTGCCTGCGCTGATCTGCTCGGCAGGCACGCTGGTGCTGCTCGGTGTGATCGTCGCTGGGCTGTTTGTCTCTTCAGTGATGACGTGGTAACGCCGTCAGGCAGAAAGGAATGACTATGAGAATCGAGATTTCCGCAAAGGAAAAAGCGGGCAGAAGCAAACGCTATTACCGCGAATTTCTGGTCGTCAGCGCAAACTACCGGCGGCTGATCCGACAGCCGTCCTGCCGCCTGCGCAATCCCTTCCGTGAGTACCTGGTTCTTTTGATCGTCGGCTGCCTGCTGCTCGGGCTGCTCGGCGCCGTGACCGGGTTTGCAGATTTTGACGCGCCGACCGTGGCCGCGCTGGTGCTGTGGGGCGTGATCATGCTGCTCTGCATTTTCCGGCTGATCCGTCTTTTCCAGCTTTGCGCCGCGCTGGCACACGATCCGAAGGATGCGGTGCTGACGCTGGATGCGGAGGGGATCGAGCTGGATCGGGCGGGAACGCAGACGATGCGCCTGGCGTGGAGCGGCGTGGCGTTTGTCCGGGTGTTTCGCGAGAGCATCTGCATTCTGCCGAAAGAGCGCACGAGCCTTCTGTTTGCGATCGATCGCAAATATGAGGCGCAGATTCTGAACGAACTGAAAGCGCAGCACCCGGAGATCCTGATCATTGAGCAAGGAGCGGAAATGCGGACAGGAGGGCGAATCGGATGACGATCCATATCTCCGCGCAGGAGCCGCGGCTGGACGCCTATGATCGGGAATACATCAATCTGGTGATGCAGCGCCGCAAGGTGATGCAGCATCCGACGACGTGGTGGTTGCGCAACAGGTTTGCTTACGAATGGGGATGGTGCGCGATCGCCGTGATCCTGCTTGCTTTTTCCGGCTGGCTTTTATGCATGGACCGGACGTTCGTGCCGGCGATTGTGTTGACAGGCATGGCGGCGGCGCTTCTGCTGCTCTCGGCTGCGCGGCTGATCCGGCTGTATCACATACGCAGCAAGCTCAAACGTGAACGGAGATCCCTGGATCTGACGCTGGATCCCGACGGCGTGGCGGCGCGGGTCGAAAACGAGCGGACGATCCGCTTCCGGTGGGAAGAGATCGCGTTTTTTCGCGTTTTCAAGGAATGCGCCTGCTTTCTGCCTTATGAAAAGACCGACGCGGCGCTCATCGTCGTCAGCGTCAATCACGCTTCTGAGATCGTGGCGTATCTGCGTGAGCATCGGCCCGACGTGCGCATCATCGGCGCATGAGGCGCATTGATAAAAAAGCCCGAGAGCGGCGGCGCGCAGGCTGCTGTGATCTCGGACAGGAGGAGTTATGGAAAACAACGGAAGGATAAGCAAACCCAGAAATTATGCGATCGATTACATGAAGTTTATAAGTGCCGTGTTTGTGATCATGTGGCACTCGATCTCGCATATCAGAGGGGAATACGGATGCGCCTTTGCTTCATGGTTCACCGCGATCGTTTCTCCGATCTATCTGTGCGTGCATATTTTCATTATCATTTCCGGCTACCTGAACCATAAGCAGGCGCTTGGGAAATACTACAAAAACAGGTTCAAAAAAATCATCATCCCTTTCTGGGTGTTTTCAGCCCTGAAAATCATCTATACGGTCATCATCTCCAATGACTTTGCGCATGCGGACAGCTATCTGGAAATGGTGCTGGATGCATTTGTTTTCGGCAACCTGTATTGGTTTTCCTACTGTATCTTTCTCATTCTCTGCATCGCGCCGTTCTTGTGGATGGCGTTTGAAAAAAACAGAGCCCTTTCCATCGTTGCCTGTTTCTTGTTGATCGGGATCAACGTGGTCCGCGAGCTGATCGGCTGGCATCCGGACTGGCTCGGGGTGTTCCAATTCACAACGGTGATCCAGTATCTGCCGTACTTTATCTTCGGCATCATTCTGCAGTTATATAAAAAAGAGATCGATGCGATCAGAAAGAAGATCCCCAAAGCCGTCATCCTGACGGTCTCCATCGTCGTGTATATCGCCGCGTACTATATGAAAGAATTTCTGCATCTGCCG
>JAFWCS010000345.1 GCA_017534365.1 Clostridia bacterium
GCACGAGCGGACCGCCGGGCGCGGCGACGCCCTTGGCGCGGGAATCCTTTTGCCAGGATTTCAGCATGATCTGCTTGATTGGATTCGTGAGGGTCCACATCAGGGATTTATCGCTTTTACCGTTCGCGGCCGGCACGTAAATGCGCTGATGCGTGCGCATTTTCCGGATGCCGAAGGTCAGCGACTGATCCCGAAACAGCTGATAAAGCTTCGGATACACGTGCACGTTTTCGTGGGTATTCCAATAATCGGGCGCACCGCAGATCTCCACGTAGCGGCGATACTGCGCGGTCATTTCCAGCACGATCTCAGAAAAGTCATACGTGCCGTTTTTGCACTTCGCGCGAATCTCAGGGAACGAAAGGAATTCGCCGTTTTCGTTGATCAGCGAACGCACGCGGTCCGGCGGCGTCAGCGGTTTGCCGACAGTGAAATTATAATGCAGGCCGACGGAAACGCCCGGAAACCGCTCCTTCAGGGAAGCAGCCTCGTGCGCAAACGGCAGATTGGCCATCACGTTCGTGGAGCGCACGACGCCGGAATCAATGCAGGCGTCAATCGCGCGATCCACGCTCTCGCACATGCCGTAATCGTCCGCTGTAATGATCAAACCTTTCATGCGTTGTTGCCTCCCCTTCGGATGCGTTTGAAGTCTTTGATCCCCCGGCAGAACAAGGACAGCACCTGCAGCTTGCCGAAGGATTCGTTCCGGCTCTTCAGCGCGGCGAAGAGCGCGTAGGAATAACACAAAACGGGCATCGCGGCGGCGAAGAGCGCGCCTTTGTCCGTGTAGTATTTCTCATTATAACCGCCGAACCAGGAGGACTGCCCCTGATCGATATCGGCGATCTTGACCGGCGATTTATAAATGCGCAGCCCGGCGCGCAACATATCCTCCAGGAGGATCGTATCTTCGCCGGAGCCGTATTTCGCGCCGCCGCCGAACAGCAGCGAAAACGAAAGCTGATTATAGATCATCTTCTCCCGCCGGACAGCCAGCCGGGCGCAGCCGTATTTCATGGCTTCGCGCCTGCCGACGCGCGCGAACTCGCCGATTTTCAGAAGCGGCCGTTCGGGATTCAGACTCTCGACCGAGAACAGAATGGCGTCCGCCTCCGGATGCCGCCGGAATTCTTCCAGCACGTCCTGCTCATAGGTCGGCGTAAAGATCATATCGTCATCGGCGAACTCAATGATATCCGCCGTTGCGCGCATGAGCGCGGAATTCCGGCTCAGGCCGACGCCTTTTTCATCGAAGGAATAAAATTTGATCGTGCGCCCGTCGCGCACGAGCGTGCGCAGCGCAACCGCATCGCTCTGATTGATGATGATTGCATCCGAGCGGATCTTCATTTTATCAATGATGGAATCATCGCTCTGATGCATGGTCGAAACCAGGAGTTGATAAGTCATGTCCATGATGTTATATTCCAGTAAGATCCAAGCTCTTTTTCAAACGCTTCGTTTTCAAAATGCAGGTAGCCGGCGCCGTGATAGAACGTCATTTCGCCGAATACCAGCCGGTCGCCGATGCTGTAGAAATCCACTCTCACGTGCGGAAACCCTTCAGAGAGCCTGCGCGCGCACTGCAGCATCTCTTCCAGATGCTCCGGCCTGCGGATCTCCGCCTGCGGATCGTTTTCATAGGCGACCTTTTCATCCAGGAACGTCCAGTCCGGCGTATACAGATTCCGCTTATGATCGGTGAACCTGGAAAAATCGACCTGAATAAGTTTCGGCTCTCCGTCAAAGCAGAACACCTTGTAATCGTTCAGGCCCAGCTTGTCGTCCGTCTCGAGCAGCTCCTCGCACAGGATGCGGTTCCGGATGCCCTGATAGGCCCATTCGCGCCCGAGCATATAAAAATCCAGCTTCATCCACTTCCGGAACCGGCGCTTGATCTTTCGGATCTCGCGGGGCGTTTTCTGCGTGCAGATATAATTGAAGCCGGAGCCGTTGGTCAGTTTCATGGCGAATTTTTCCGGAAGCGATGCAAACGGGATCTCATCCACGGAATCATAGACGCCGTAAAGCTTGGTCAGATAGGTCTCGCCGATCTTTTCTTTCACATAGGCGCGGACCTCATATTTGTCCGCCAGTTGTTTCAGACGCGGATCGTGATAATGGAGCTTTGCATACTGCACCTTTTCATTATATAATAGAGGCTCCTCAAGATGCAGCTGTCTGCCTGTGCGCTGCTGATATTGGCGCCTGATATACGCCTCATCCGAAACGCCTTTCGTAAAGCGCATCAGAAAGCGAAGCCGCCAGTACTTGACGATAAAAAACAGATAATCGCTTTTGCCGATGATGCGGATCATCGTGTCACGGACAGAACCCATTGTCTTCGCTCCCTGGTATCCTTGTTATAATTTAGCCGGATGATCGGTTTCATACCGCAGCTTTTTCAGCGCGCCGAACACCAGATTCGTGCCGGTGAGCAGGATGGCGGCGACGGCATTCCTTTCGTCGCACATATGAAACAGATCGTAATGGCTTTTGATTTTCTTCTTGAACGCATCATGACTGATGCTCTGTTTGCGAACCCGGTAGCGCGCCAGATTCTCATTCAGAAAATAGCAAACGGTGTCGGGTACTTTATACAGCTGAAGGCGGATCGCATAATCGTTGTTCTTTTTGATATCCTTGATCTGGATCAGGCCGAAGCGCTTCGCGCTGTACATCATCGTCAGCTGGCCGATATAGTCATAGCAATAGATCTTTCGTTTGTTCACCGCGGCAGGGCCGGAAACGTAGTGATCGAGCGGCGCGCCGTCTTCGTCGATCTTCCGATAGGCATGATAGGAGAAGACGCAGCCGTTTTCCCGCATGAAGCGCAGCTGCTTCTCCAGCTTCTCTGGCGCCCAGAGATCGTCGGAATCCAGAAACGCGATCCATTCCCCCTGCGCCTCACGCAATGCGCGGTTGCGGGTCAGCGCGGCGCCGCAGTTTTTATCATTTTTAAAATAGCGGATCCTCGCATCCTGCAGAAACGGCCGGACCACGTCGTTCGTCTGATCCGTGGAGCAATCGTCCACGATCAGCAGCTCCCAGTTCCGATAGGTCTGATCCAGCACGCTCTGAATGGATTCCGCAATAAACCGCGCCGTATTCCATGACGGCATGACGATCGAAACAAGTCCGTCAACCATTGCTTTCTCTCCTCAATTATAGTCTTTCCCCACGACAGCCAGGACGGTGCGGATCATCGTCTTCAGCTCGCCGAAAACGGAAAACTCCCTCACGTCAGCCAGATTCAGACGCATCTTGCCGGGCAGGATCGTTTCCATATAAGTACGGTCCGCGTCCTCAGCGTTCACGAGCAGCTCCGCCTCATTCTTGAAACGGATGCTGGCCTCGCTCGTGATCCCGGCGGGCAGCAGAAGTGTCGCATTATATTCCGGTTGATACAGCTCGACGTATTTCGGCACCTCGGGTCTCGTGCCCACGAAGCTCATATCGCCGTGCAGGATATCCAGCAGCTGCGGAAGCTCGTCGAGCCGCATCGCGCGCAGCTTGGCTCCGATGCGCGTGATCCGCGCATCGCTCACGACGGTCACGGCCGTGCCGATCTTGTCGGCGTCAGCGTCCATCGTGCGGAACTTATGGATGCGGAAGCGCTTCCCATAAGCCGTGACCCGTTCCTGACGAAACATCACAGGGCCGGGCGAATCCAGCTTGATCAGAACGGCGATCACCGCCATCGGCACGGACAGCACCGCCGTCAGCACAAGCGCTGCCGAAACGTCAAACGTGCGTTTCAGCAGAAGCTGACCGCGTTTCTGATTCAGACTCTCCCAATACGGACGGATCTCGTCCGTCTGCATAAATGCAGGCAATTCATCCCATTTTCTCAGCAAAGAATTAATCCTCCGAAAAGATCGCCGGCTTGCAAAGAACTTTGCCCTTCGCGCCGGGGAACACACCGATCAGAACAC
>JAFWCS010000346.1 GCA_017534365.1 Clostridia bacterium
CAAACAGTATTTTCTGCCGAAGTTCGAGCTGCATGACATCCCCGTGCTGCACTTTGCCAGCCGCGCGGAAATGGAGGCGCGGTTCAATGCGGACGCGCAGACCCCGGTGCGCATGCTCAAGGATGAAACCTACCGCGTCACGTTCTTCACCGTCGAGAATACCGGCGCGCCGAAGCAATACGGCATTTTCATCTGCATCCATCATCTGGTGATGGACAACGCCGCCTGCCTCGTCTTTTTCAACGACCTGCTTGCGGTCTACCGTCATCTGAAGGACGGCAAGCCCATGCCGAAGCCCCTGGGCAAATTCGAGGACCGTATTCAGCGCGAGCTGGCCTACGCCGCAGATCCTGAGAATTCCAGGCGCGAGGAAGCGGCCTATACGGAGTATATCACCAAGGACGGCGAGCCGCTGTATCTCGGCGTCGAGGGCCCGAAGCTGCTCGAAGCCGAACGCGCGAAGAAAAAGGATCCCACGATCATGGCGCCTTCGCTTTTCGACCCGATCCACGACCGCGCGGCCTTCACAAAGCACACTGTGCCGCCGGAGATCAGCGAAAAGCTCGTGGCCTTTATGGAGGAGAACGAGGTCGGCGGCGAATGCCTGGTTCAGCTGGGCATGCGCCTGCATATCGCGAAGATCAACAACCGGCATACAGATACGTATTTCATCACCCTCTGCCCCCGCCGCCGCACGCTGGAAGAGAAGCGTTCGGGCGGTTCCGTGACGGCGCCCCTGCCGTGGCGCGTAGCGCTGACGGAGGATATGACCTTCCGCGAGGCGCTGGGCAAGATGAAGGAGGCGCAGGTCTGGGCGTTCCGCCACATAGATTATCCTTACATGGAATATCGCGACCTGCAGCGCAAGCTTTTCTATTATCCCGCCGCTGCCGGCGCGTCAACGATGATGTTCTCCTGGCTTCCGCTGGCGGAAAACACGCTCGGCGACTGGGAGTATGAATTCATCGGCTACGGCCTGGGCCGCTACGTGATGGTGCTTTATACCTTTGCGTTCCAGGATCCCAGGACCGGTTGCCTGAAGATGACCTATCAGCATCGCACACATTTCGTCAGCGTCGAGGATATCGACGCCCTGCAGGCCGGCACGGTCAAGGCGCTGCAGCTCGGCACGGACAACCCCGATCTCACCGTCGGCGAGATCCTGGATCAGATATAACGTATCAAACGGAGCAGAAAGGATGATTACTATGCTGGAACAACTGAAAGCCCTGATTTGCCAATTCGTGGATGTGGAGCCGGACACCATTACGGAGGATTCGATCCTGCGCAAGGGTCTGGGTCTGAATTCCTTTGACCTTGTATCCGTTGCCACGGCGGCGGAAGCCGTCTTCGGCGTGACGATCCCGGACAGCAAGCTCGGCGGGCTCAAAACCGTCGGCGACGTGCTCAGCTTCATCCAGGCCGCGCAGCAGGGATAAGCCCCGGCCGGACACTATTTGATCAGAGTCAAAGCAGGCAGATGCGCAAACCGCACCGGCCTGCTTTTATTTTATTTCATTATATATATTGCGAGGGGGAGATGACCGGGCGATCCCTGCTTGCGCAAGGAATCGCCCGGGATCCTGCTTTACCCGCAAAATCCTGTGTCGCCTGCCGCCGCGCTGCATTGTGCATATTCTCCAATCAATAGAAAATAATAACCAAATATATCGAACTTTTCTGCAAAAAATTCGTATAGATGCATAAATGTAAAATTTTCTGCCGATAATTTATGCAATTCGCACAGGGCGATTTGCGCGCCGCATGGTCTGCGGCTGCGCACGCTGCTTTTTTGCGGAGCGCTTGCCATCCGGACAGGCGAGCGCAACGATTTTTTTGCCTTTATAACCAGATTTTTAAAAAAATCGATAAAAATATAAAAAAAATACAAGAAAAGTATTGACAAGCAGGCGATCCCTTGCTATAATCATAATTCCATTTATGGTGGAATTGCGCCCTTTGCCGGACCCATTATTTTGTATATAATAGGCGGCGAAGGGGAACAGGCGCGGTCCGCCGTGAGACTTTTTGAAACGGAGTGATGAATCAATGCTGCAAGTGAATCCCGTGAAACGAGGCAGCACCACGCGCATGAGCTTCGGTAAGATCAGAGAGGTCATGGATATGCCCAACCTCATCGAGGTGCAGAAGGCGTCCTACCGCTGGTTTATCGAAACCGGTCTGAAGGAAGTGTTCCGCGATACGGCAGATATCACGGATTACACCGGCAACTGGGTGCTCAGCTTCGTGAGCTACCGCATGGACGACAAGCCCAAGTATACCGTGCGGGAGTGCAAGGAGCGCGACGCCACTTACGCCGCGCCGATGCGTGTGACTGTCCGCCTGCAAAACAAGGAAACCGGCGTGATCAAGGAGTCCGAGGTCTTCATGGGCGATTTCCCCATTATGACCGAAAGCGGCACCTTCGTCATCAACGGCGCGGAGCGCGTCATCGTTTCCCAGCTCGTGCGTTCGCCCGGCGTTTATTACGGCATGACGCATGACAAGACCGGCATCGAGCTTTATACCAGCACCATCAATCCGAACCGCGGCGCCTGGCTCGAATATGAGACCGACGCCAACAACATCTTCTACGTCCGCATTGACAAAAACAGAAAGATCTACATCACGACGTTTGTGCGCGCGCTCGGCCTGAGCTCCAACGAAGATATCCGCGCCTTCTTCGGCCCGGATGAAAAGCTGGAGGCGACCCTTGAGCACGACACCACCAAAAACTCCGAGGAAGCCCTGATCGAAGTCTTCAAGAAGCTGCGTCCCGGCGAGCCTGTTACGCTGGAAGCTGCGCAGCATCAGATCGACCTGCTGTTCTTTGATCCCTATCGCTATGATATTTCGCGGGTCGGCCGTTATAAATACAACAAGAAGCTTTCCATGCTCAACCGCCTGCCCGGCTGCACCGTTGCGCAGCCCGTGGTCAGCGAGCTGACCGGCGAACTGATCGCCGAGCCCGGCGAAGTGATCACCAAGCAGAAGGCGCGCGAGATCGAGGAAGCCGGCATTATGAAGGTCATTGTCGCCTGTGAGGACGGCAGTGAGCTGCACGTGATCTCCAACGGTATGGTCGAGCCCCTTGCGCTCCTGCCCGATTCGATCACCAAGGAAGAGCTGAACGCCGCCTCCATCAACGAGAAGGTCCGCTTCTCCGTGCTGCAGGAAGTGCTGCAGAAGTGCGGCGACGACAAGGACGCCCTGCTCGAAGAGATGCGTCTGCGCTGCGACGACCTGATTCCCAAGCACATCATTGTGGATGATATTTTTGCCTCCGTCAACTACGTCAACTGCTTGACCAAGCGCGTGGGCAATATCGATGATATCGACCATCTGGGCAACCGCCGCATCCGTTCCGTCGGCGAGCTGCTGCAGAACCAGTTCCGCATCGGTCTGGCCCGCATGGAGCGCGTGGTACGTGAGCGTATGGCGATCCAGGTGCAGGAGGATGACGACAAGATCACCCCGCAGACCCTGATCAACATCCGCCCCGTGATGGTGGCGATCCGTGAGTTCTTCGGTTCTTCGCCGCTTTCCCAGTTCATGGATCAGACGAATCCGCTCGCGGAGCTGACGCACAAGCGCCGCCTTTCCGCCCTCGGCCCCGGCGGTCTTTCCCGTGACCGCGCCGGTTTCGAGGTGCGCGACGTGCATTATTCCCACTACGGGCGCATGTGCCCGATTGAGACGCCCGAAGGTCCCAACATCGGTCTGATCTCCTATCTGGCCACCTTCGCGCGCATCAACGAATACGGCTTTGTCGAGGCGCCCTTCCGCAAAATCGACAAAGAGACCGGCGTCGTGCTCGACGAGGTCGAGTATATGACCGCCGACACCGAGGACGAATACATCGTTGCGCAGGCGAATGAACCGCTGGATGAGAACCATCGCTTTGTGCGCGAGAAGATCGCCGCCCGTCACAGAGACGAATTCCTTGAGATCGACCGGCGCGACGCGGACTATATGGACGTTTCGCCCAAGATGGTCGTCTCCGTTGCCACGGCGATGATCCCGTTCCTTGAGAACGACGACGCGAACCGCGCGCTCATGGGCTCCAACATGCAGCGTCAGGCGGTGCCGCTGCTCAAGACCTGCGCCCCGATTGTCGGCACGGGTATGGAATACAAGGCGGCGGTCGATTCCGGCGTCACCGTGCTGGCCAAGGCCGGCGGCGTTGTCGCCAAGGTCTGCGCCGACAGCATCACGATTCAGGAAGACGGCGGCGAGAAGCGCGCGTATGAGCTGATCAAGTTCATGCGCTCCAACCAGGGCACCTGCATCAACCAGCGCCCGATCGTTGCGGTCGGTCAGCGCGTGGAGGCCGGCGAGGTCATCGCCGACGGTCCCGCGACCGATCACGGCGAGATCAGCCTGGGCAAGAACGCGCTCGTGGGCTTCATGACCTGGGAAGGCTATAACTACGAGGACGCCGTTCTGATCAACGAAAAACTGGTGCGCGACGACGTTTATACGTCTGTTCACATCGAGAAATATGAGACCGAGGCCCGCGACACCAAGCTCGGCCCCGAAGAGATCACCCGCGACATTCCCAACGTCGGCGACGACGCGCTGGGCAACCTTGACGACCGCGGCATCATCCGCATCGGCGCCGAGGTCCACTCCGGCGACATCCTGGTCGGCAAGGTCACGCCCAAGGGCGAGACGGAGCTGACGGCCGAGGAGCGCCTGCTGCGCGCGATCTTCGGCGAGAAGGCCAAGGAAGTGCGCGATACCTCCCTCAAGGTGCCCCACGGCGAATACGGCATCGTGGTCAACGTGGAAGTCTATACGCGTGAAAACAGCGATGAGCTCAGCCCCGGCGTCAACAAGGTCGTGCGCTGCTACATTGCCCAGAAGCGCAAGCTTTCCGTCGGCGACAAAATGGCCGGCCGCCACGGCAACAAGGGCGTCGTTTCCCGCATCCTGCCGCAGGAGGATATGCCCTTCCTGCCGGACGGCACGCCGCTCGACATCGTGCTGAACCCGCTGGGCGTGCCTTCCCGAATGAATATCGGGCAGGTGCTGGAAGTCCATCTGGGCTTCGCCGCCCGTTCCCTCGGCTGCAACATCATGACGCCGGTCTTCGACGGCGCGCATGAAGAGGACATTGCCGAGGCCTTCAAGGAAGCCAACCGCAGGACCATGGAAAAAGCGAAGCAGGAAGCGCTTGAGAAGGGCGAGGAGTTCGATCCCGCGCTCGTGCCGCAGATGCGCATGGACTGCAAATCGATCCTGACGGACGGCCGCACCGGCCGCCGCTTCGATAACCCCGTCACGGTCGGCGTGATGTATTACCTCAAGCTGCATCACCTGGTCGACGATAAGATCCACGCCCGTTCGACCGGCCCGTACTCCCTCGTGACCCAGCAGCCGCTGGGCGGCAAGGCGCAGTTCGGCGGCCAGCGCTTCGGCGAAATGGAAGTCTGGGCGCTCGAGGCCTACGGCGCCGCCTACACCCTGCAGGAGATCCTGACCGTCAAATCCGACGATGTGGTCGGCCGTGTCAAGACCTATGAGGCGATCGTCAAGGGCAAAAACGTGCCGACGCCCGGCATCCCCGAATCCTTCAAGGTGCTGGTCAAGGAGCTGCAGTCCCTCGCGCTGGATATCAAGGTCCTCGACGAAAACAACGAAGAGATCGACCTGCGCCAGACCTACGAGAACGAAGACGGCTTCATGAACTTCCAGACCGTCAACGACGCGGAAGGCAGCGAAGAATTCATCGTGGATGAGGACAGCAAGGAGCACAATATCTTCCTCGATGAAGAGGAAGCCGATGAGGATGAATTCCTGCCGTCCGATCTTGTGGAAGGTCTGGACGAAGACTACGGCATGGATGAATTCATGACCTCCGAGGATGACTACGACTGATGACCGCATCCCAAGACTGAATTAATATGGAAGGGGCATCGATGCATGGAACCGATGGAAACCAATACCAATCTCACTTTTGAGTCGATCAATATTACCCTCGCTTCGCCTGATAAGATCCGCGAATGGTCCTACGGCGAAGTCAAAAAGCCGGAGACGATCAACTACCGGACCCTGAAGCCGGAAAAGGAAGGTCTGTTCTGCGAAAAGATCTTCGGGCCGACGAAGGACTGGGAGTGCAACTGCGGCAAATACAAGCGCATCCGCTTCAAGGGCAAGGTCTGCGAACGCTGCGGCGTCGAGATCACCCGTTCCAAGGTGCGCCGCGAGCGCATGGGCCACATCGAACTGGCAACGCCGGTTTCTCACATCTGGTATTTCAAGGGCATTCCCTCCAGAATGGGCCTGATGCTGGATATTTCCCCGCGCGATCTCGAGAAGGTGCTGTATTTTGCCAAGCACATCGTGATCGATCCGATGGACACCCCGCTGAAAAAATGCGAGACGCTCGACGAAGCGAAATATGAAGAATACCGCCTGTATTACGGCAACGATTTCAAAGCCGGCATGGGCGCGGAAGCCATCAAGGAACTGCTTGCGGAGATCGATCTCGATGCGCTTTCCGCCGAGCTGAAGGACGAGATGGAGCGCTCTGCGGGCCAGAAGAAGGCGAAGATCCTCAAACGGCTGGAGGTCGTGGAGGCCTTCCGCCAGTCCGGCAACCGCCCGGAATGGATGATCCTCGACGTGATCCCGGTCATCCCGCCGGAGCTGCG
>JAFWCS010000347.1 GCA_017534365.1 Clostridia bacterium
ACGTAATCATAGGTGAGATCGCAGCCCCAGGCCGTAGCGGCGGCATCGCCGTCGTTCAGGTCCACGCGGATCTCGATCTCCTTTTCCAGCAGGATCTCCTTGGCGCGTTCCTCGGAGAACGCGACGCCCGCGCCATTGCGGCAGACGAGGATCTCCCCTGCCGCGCTGCGGAAGGAAACCGCAACATGCGTCACATCCACCTGCGCGCCGCTGTAGCCGATCGCGCAAAGCACGCGCCCCCAGTTGGCGTCCGCGCCGAACATCGCCGCCTTGAGCAGGCTCGAGCAGATCACGCTCTTGGCCACGGCCTTGGCTGCGGCGGCGTCCTTCGCGCCGGTGACGCTGCATTCCAGCAGCTTCGTCGCGCCCTCGCCGTCGCCCGCGATCATGCGGCAGAGCTGCACGTTGACGGTGTTGAGCGCCTGCATGAAGGCCGCAAACGCCGGGCCCTCCGCCGTGATTTCCGGATTCCCCGCCCTGCCGTTGGCAAGCACGGTCACCATATCGTTGGTGGAGGTGTCGCCGTCGATGCTGATCATATTGAAGGTCTCCGCAATATCCGCCGAGAGCGCCTTTTGCAGCATGGCCGGGGAGATCGCGGCGTCCGTGGTGATGAAGACCAGCATCGTCGCCATATTCGGGTGGATCATGCCGCTGCCCTTGGCGATGCCGCCGATGCGCACGGGCACACCGTCGAGCTCAAATTCCACGGCCACTTCCTTTTTGACCGTATCCGTGGTCATAATGCCCTCCGCCGCCGCGTCGCAGCCGTCAACGGAGAGCGCGGCCGCCGCCTGCGGCACGCCCGTCACAAACGGCTCGATCGAGAGCGGCAGACCGATCACGCCCGTGGAGGCCACGAGCACGTCTTCTTTTGCGATGCCGAGCGCCTGCGCCGTGAGCGCCGCCGTCTGCGCGGCGATCTCCAGCCCGTCGGCGTTGCAGGTGTTCGCATTGCCGCTGTTGCAGATCACCGCCTGCGCGCGGCCGTTTTGCAGATGCTGCTGATTGAGCAGCAGAGGCGCGCCCTTGACAAGATTGGTCGTATAGACCGCAGCCGCGGCTGCCGGCACGTCGCTGAAAATCAGCGCCAGATCGCGCTTCGTTTTGTTTTTGCGAATGCCGCAGTGCACCCCCGCGGCCGTGAATCCCTTTGCGGCGCAGACGCCGCCGTTGATCTGTTTCATATTGCTCCTCCGATTTGCAGGCCTTCCGTCTCGGGAACGCCGAGCAGCAGGTTCAGATTCTGCACCGCCGCGCCGGACGCACCCTTGCCCAGATTATCAAACTGTGCGATCAGCAGCAGCCGTTCTTCGTTGCCGGCCACGGTGACCAGCAGATCATCCCGACCGGCAAACGCGCCGGCGGAGAGAAAGCCGTTCTGATCCGCCTGCGGCACAAACCGCACGAGGCCATTATTATAATAGGATCGATAAAGCGCGCACACGTCCGCCATGCTGCCGCGCAGATCGGCGCCGAAAAGCGGCACCGTCACCTGCATGCCGGCGTAATAGGGCGCGACGACCGGGCAGAAGACCGGATCCGCCCGCAGCCCGCAGATCGCCGCCATCTCCGGCAGATGCTTGTGCGTCTGCGGCAGGCCGTACATCCGCGGCGCGTCGAGCAGGATATCCCGCTCCGGCGCTTCATACGCGGCGATCATCTGTTTGCCGCCGCCGGAATAGCCGGTCAGCGAGAAGCAGCTCAGCCGCGTTTCCGGCGCGATCAGCCCGTGTTCGACCAGCGGAGCCACCAGCGCGATGAAGCCGCTGGCGTGGCAGCCGGGGTTCGCGATGCGCTTGGCCGCCGGGATCAGGGCGCGCCGCCCGCCGATCTCCGGAAAGCCGTAGACCCAGCCGGGCGCCGTGCGGTGCGCGGTGGAGGTGTCGATCACAGCCGTGCGGTCGTTTTCGATCATGGCGACCGCCTCGCGCGATGCCGCATCCGGCAGGCAGAGAAAGGCCACGTCCGCGGCGTTGAGCGCCTCCCGGCGCGCTGCCGGGTCCTTGCGCTGCGCCTCCGGCAGCGTCAGAAGCGTCAGATCCTGCCGCGCCGCCAGGCGCTCCCGGATCCGCAGACCCGTGGTGCCGGCGGAGCCGTCGATAAACACAGTCGCCATGAGCGATCCTCCCAACCGTAGTTGAATAATTTTCAGCTATTATACAACGAATTTGCAGAAAAGTCAACTGTTTCTTTGATGAATATTCGAATTTTTTGTATTTTTATGCATTTTTTCGGATCTATCCCCCGTTTTTTTCGCACCTTTATTCATTCTGCCGGAGCGATATACAAAGAAAAGTCAGAATGGGTAGTGACAAACGGGCACTTTTGTGTTATAATCGTGACGGAGGTGCAAGTGATGTACGACAAATCCGGAAAAAACTGCGCACAGATCAATACAATCCTGCGCCAAAAGCGCATTGAATACGGCTTCACGCAGCAGCAGG
This sequence comes from Clostridia bacterium, assembly GCA_017534365.1. GTDB lineage: Bacteria > Bacillota > Clostridia > Oscillospirales > Acutalibacteraceae > CAG-177. The sequence goes on from JAFWCS010000347.1 coordinate 2,448, forward strand.
TTGCCGACTTCCTGCAGATCAACCGGACCACCTATGCCAAATATGAAAACGGCCGCATCCCCGAGCTGGATATTGTCCTGCTGATCTGTCAGCTGTATCGGATCACGCCCAACGAAATGCTGCAGACCATCCGGCCCGTGAAAGCGGACGGCTCCCTCGTGACGACGAGTTATCTCTACGCTGCGAAGAATCCCCCCCATATCACCGAGCGCGAGATGGAGCTGATCGAGCAGTTCCGCACCTGCAAGCGGAAGGAGCGCGTGGAATACATCGTCGCCTATTACATCTGGGAAGAGGAGCACGACAACATCCCCTGATCTGTATTTTTCTTTATTTCCCTATTGACTATTTTCCGCAAACGTGATACACTACTCAAAAAGCAAGAGAAAGGAGTCTGCCGATCATGACCGCTGCCGCATGCAAACCGATCTGCGCCGACAACTCCTATTTTGCTCTGTTCGTTCGCTTTTTTGCGGGCTATTGGTTTTATGCCCAAAAAGGGTAAGAGGCGTCCGAGCAGTGCATAACCAGGGCAATCGCCAAGCGGTTCTGTTTTCGGACAGAGCCGCTTTTTTGATCACCTGAGGGGAAAGGAAGACCACACATGTCAGATATTCAGCAGGCGCGGGCGCAAATCGCCGCCGCCGATCGCCAGCTCGCCGCCGCGTTCACCGCGCGCATGGCCGCCATGCACGACGTTGCGGCCTTCAAGCAGGCGCACGGGCTGCCCGTGCTCGATCCGCAGCAGGAGCGAGCCGTGCTCGAACGCAACGCCGCGCTCGTGGAGGATCCTGAAATCCGCGCCTATTATCTCAATTTCATCCGCGACGCCATGACCTATGCGCGGCAGTATCAGCGCCGTCTGCTCGAGGGCGGAAAGGTCGCCTTCAGCGGCGTTGAGGGCGCCTTTGCCCACATTGCCGCCCGCCGGATCTTTCCGGATCAGACGCCGGTGGCCTACGACAGCTTTGAAGCCGCCTACGCGGCCGTGGCGCGCGGCGAAAGCGACTGCGCGGTGCTGCCGATCGAAAACAGCTACGCCGGCGAGGTCGGGCAGGTGATCGACCTGCTCTTCAGCGGGGATCTGTTTGTCAACGGCGTCTATGCGCTGCCGATCGCGCAGCAGCTGCTCGTGCTGCCCGGCGTCAAGCGCGCGGAAATCAAAACCGTCATCAGTCATCCGCAGGCGCTCAGCCAATGCGCCGCTTACATCAAAGAAAACGGCTTCGCGCAGGAAATCGCCGTCAACACGGCCGTGGCGGCGCAGACCGTGGCCGCCCGGGGCGACCGGAGCCTGGCCGCGATCGCCAGCGCGGAGACCGCCGCCCTCTACGGGCTGGAGGTGCTCGAGCGCAAGATCAACGAAAGCGCCGCGAACACCACGCGCTTCGCCGTCTTTTCCCGCGAGCCGCACTGCCCGGCCGGCCCCCACAGCTTTTTGCTGCTCTTCACCGTGCACGATTCCGCCGGGGCGCTCGCCCGCGCGATCAACGTCATCGGCGCGCACGGCTTCAATATGACTGCGCTGCGCAGCCGCCCGATGCACGGCCTCCCCTTCCATTATTATTTTTACGTGGAGGCGCAGGGCGATGAACAGAGCCCCTACGGGCAGGCGATGCTCGCCGATCTGCGGCAGCACTGCGACCTGCTGAAGGTGGCCGGCAGCTTCACGGAGACTCTTTTAGGATGAAAAAGAAGGAGGCAGATTCGATGCGTATTCCCGTTTCTCTCGGCGCGCGCAGTTATGAGGTCGTGCTCGAACGCGGCTGTCTGCGCCGGGCCGGTCAGCTGCTGCCGCTGGACCGCCGCGTGATGATCGTCACGGATGACGGCGTGCCGGCGGAGTACGCCGCCTGCGTTGCCGCGCAATGCGCCGCGCCAGTCATCGAGACCGTGCCGCAGGGCGAGGGCAGCAAATCCTTCGCAGCGCTCGAGCGCCTGCTTACGCGGATGCTGCGCGCGGGCTTCACGCGCAAGGACTGCGTCGTGGCCGTCGGCGGCGGCGTGGTCGGCGATCTGGCCGGCGTCACGGCGGCGAGCTATATGCGCGGCATCGATTTTTACAATCTTCCCACCACCGTGCTTTCGCA
>JAFWCS010000038.1 GCA_017534365.1 Clostridia bacterium
CGCCCAGGCCCGCCGCCTGCGCATCCGCGTCCGCGGTAAGGACGGCAAGCTCTATCTGGCCCACACGCTCAACAACACCGTGGTGGCGCCGCCGCGCATGCTCATCGCGTTCCTTGAGAACCATCTGCAGGCGGACGGCAGCGTGACGATCCCGGAGGTCCTGCGTCCTTATATGGGCGGCAAGGACGTGCTGATCCCGAAACACTGAATGAGAAAGCTCCCGTTGACTGCCTGACGGGAGCTTTTTGAAAAGGAAGGAAAAAGAGGAGAGAAAGAATGAAATACCGTCGTGTTATTCGCCTGACGGCGGTCCTGCTCGCGCTCGCGCTGCTTTTCGGCGCTGCGGCGCAGGGCTTTGCCGCGGAGCAGCATCAGATCACGCAGCGCACGCCCCTGCTCGATGAAAAAGGGCGTCTGACGGAGCCGGGCTACTGCGTGACGAATCTCTATGATTACGACCGCCGCGCGATCAAAGCGCGCCCGACCCGGATCAAGGAGTGGGATTTCTATCAGATCAGCAACCGGCACTGGATGCTGCAGGTCACGGTCTCGGATATTTCGCTTGGCGGCGTCGGCTCCTTCGCGCTGGTGAATCTCGACACCGGCGCGCGCTATGAGGCCATGAGCCTCTCGCTGCTGACCTTCGGCAGCTTCCGTATGGAGCCCGACGCGATGACGCCGCACACGCTCTCGCGCCACCGCCCGTTCTTCCATCTGGATATCGACGTGCGGGAAAATGAGACAAAAATCGATTTCAGCGCGAAAAAAGGCGGCGAAGACTTCAAGGCCGACCTTTCGCTCGCGATGATGCCCGGGCTCGAGTCGCTGGTCATGGCCGTGCCCTTCCCCGCGGACGAACGCTGCTTCTATCTGAATCAGAAGATCAATTCCATGCCCGTCAGCGGCACGGTGACGGTCGGCGATCTGACCGTGACCTTCGACCCGGCGGATACCTTCGCCCTGCTCGACTGGGGCCGCGGCGTCTGGCCGTATCACGAGGAGTGGTACTGGGGCAACGGCACGACCCGGCTTGAAACCGGCGATCTGTTCGGCTTCGAGATCGGCTGGGGCTTCGGCGATATGAGCGCCGCGACCGAAAACACCCTCTTCTTTAATGGCAAGGCCCATAAGATCGGCGAGATTACGATGCAAAAGGATCCGGAGGACTGGCTCGCGCCCTGGACCTTCACGGAAGAAAACGGCCGGTTTGAGATGACCATGACGCCGTATTTTGACAACTTCACCTCCACCCGCGTGCTCGGGCTGGTGGGCAACGTCTGCCATCAGGTCTTCGGCAAATGGAATGGCACGGTCACGCTTGACGACGGCACGGTGCTGGAGATCCATGATATGGACGCTTTCTGCGAGCTTTCGGATAACCGCTGGTAACAAGGAGCATCGGAATGAGGAAAGAAATCAAAGGGCTGCGCCTGGATGAAGAGCGCGCGCTTTATCATACGTGCCATGCCGACGTGACGGACTGCGTGTTCGCCGGACCGGCGGACGGAGAATCCGCGCTGAAGGAATCCGCCGATCTCGCGGTGCGCGATTGCAGGTTTTCGCTGCGCTATCCGCTCTGGCATACGCGTGATCTTACGCTCGAGCGCGTGACGATGGATGCGACCGCCCGCGCGGCGCTCTGGTATGTCGAGAACGGCGCGATCCGGGACTGCGCGCTCGGCGGGATCAAGGCGCTGCGGGAATGCCGCGGCGTGTCGCTTGCGCGCTGCACGGTCGATTCGCCGGAATTCGGCTGGAAATGCAGCGAGATCCGTGTGACGGATTCCACGCTGACGGCGGAATATCTGTTCCTTGACAGCCGCGCGCTGACGCTCAGGGATTCGCGCGTGAACGGCAAATACGCGTTTCAGTATGTGAACGGACTGGAGATCGACGACTGTGAGCTGAACACCAAAGACGCCTTCTGGCACAGCACGGGCGTGACCGTGCGGGGCAGCGTGATCCGCGGCGAATACCTCGGCTGGTATTCCAAAGGACTGACGCTGATCGGCTGCAAGATCATCGGCACCCAGCCGCTGTGCTATTGCAGCGATCTGCGGCTGATCGACTGCGAACTGCAGGACGCCGATCTGGCGTTTGAATATTCCGACGTGCAGGCTGATCTGCGCGGTCGGATCGACTCGGTGAAAAATCCCCGCAGCGGGCGCATCGTCGCCGACGAGATCGGTGAACTGATCCGCGCGGATGCGGTCATGCCCTGCAACGCGGACATCGTTCTGCGCGGCGGGACCGGGGCGGAGGTGAAAGCATGAAGCCGCAGCTGCTGCCCTGTCCGCGCAAGCTGCGCCGAATCAGCGGCGCCTCCCGGCTGGATGAAGCGACGCCCGTGGCGACGCAGCGTTCCGCCGCGCTGCCGCCGGAGGGCTATGCGCTGACGCTCGAAAACGACCGCGTGCAGATCACGGCCGCCGACGACGCCGGGGAATTCTATGCGCGGCAGACGCTTCGGCAGATGATCGAAACCTGCGGCGGCGCCTGCGACAATCTGGAGATCGAGGACGCGCCCGTGCTTGCCTACCGCGCGTTTCACGTGGATTGCTGCCGCCATTTCTACGGTGTGGACGATCTGAAAAAGCTGATCGAGGCTGCCGCGCGGTTCAAGCTGAACGTGTTCCACTGGCACCTGACCGACGATCAGGGCTGGCGTCTCGAGATCAAGCGCTATCCGCGGCTGACCGAGGTCGGCGCCACGCGCCCGGATTCCCGCTTCGGCGGCGTGATCGAAGGGAAACCGCACAGCGGGTACTTCACGCAGGCGCAGGTGCGGGAGATCGTCGCATTCTGCGCGGCGCGTCACATCGAGGTCGTGCCGGAGATCGAGCTGCCCGGCCATTTCACCGCGGCGATGGCCGCGTATTCCTTCCTCGGCTGCACCGGTGCGCCGGTCGAGATCGAGATGACGGCGGGGATCTTTCCCCACGTTCTCTGCGTCGGGAACCCGGAAGCGCGCGAATTCGTGCGCCAGGTGCTCGACGAGGTCTGCGCGCTGTTTCCCGGCCGCTATCTCCACATCGGCGGCGATGAAGCGCCGCGTGCGGCGTGGCAGGGCTGCGCGCACTGCCGTGAACGGATGGAACAGCGCGGGCTGCCGTCCTTCGATGCGCTGCAGGGCGATTATATCAAGGAGCTTGCCGCGTATCTGAAGGAAAAGGGCAAAACGGCGATCACCTGGAACGAAAGCCTCAAGGGCGGGCAGCTCGGCGCAGACGACGTCCTCGTCCAGCGCTGGATGGAGCGCAAGCCCCTCACGAAGCCGTTCGCGCAGGCGGGCGGCCGGGTGATCGAAGCCGATTTTTATCATTATTATTTTGACTACCCCTACGGCATGACACCGCTGAAAAAGAGCTTTTCCTTTGACCCGTTCAAAAAAACGGGGGCGCCGACTTCCGTCTTCGGCGTCGAGGGCTGCCTGTGGACGGAATTTGTCCGCAGCTTCAACGATCTGTGCGAAAAGCTGTTCCCGCGCCTGCTCGCCGTGGCGGAGCGCGGCTGGAGCGGCTTTCCGACCCGGAGCTTCCCGGCGTTTCTGGAGGCCGTGGAGGCGCAGCGCGCGCCGCTGGCGGCGCTGGGGATTCCGATGCGCCCGCGGGTGGACTGGGATCTGCCGCCGCACCGCCGCCTGCCGGATATAATCCGCTTTTTCAAGGGCAGTCTGACGCCGGATCTGCTGCGGCAGGGGCTGTTCCCCGACAGCGGAAAGAAAAAAGAACAGTAAAATTGCAACACCCGGAGCGTCGCTTGCAGGCGGCTCCGGGTGTTGATGGTTAAGCAGATACGGGTCAGATGACGCCGAGCGGGATCAGGACCGCGAGCAGCACGGCGACCGTGCCCCACAGGCCGATCAGGAATCTTTTCTGCGTTTTGCGCGGCTTGTCATAGATCAGATTCGCCGCAAGGAAGAAGGGAATGTAGGTCGTGATGAAAACGGGCAGCGCGCCCCACCATTTGTAGACCCAGATAAAAGCGGGCGTGGAGGCGAGAAAGATCTCAAAGACCGAGAAGAACAGGGCGTTGCCGATCGCGAAGAGAATGCGGTTGTTGACGCCGAGGATCTTTTTGTCCTTGTCCTCCGGCAGCAGGCCGACGCTCATGAAGCCCGCGACGGAAAACATCAGCGAGAGCTCCCACGACACGCCGACGAGCAGAATGAAGCTCGTGCTTTCGGGCGAGACGTGCCAGAGCGCGTAGCCGGTGAAATGGCAGATCACGGCGTTTGCGATCTCATAGATCCAGTGCACGCCGTAAATGGAGAGCGCGGCGGCCATGCCGTTGTAGTTTTTCTTCTTCCACTGCGGGATCCAGATGCCGACGATCACGAGCGCAAGCAGCGCGATGAAGGTCCAGTTGAAGTTGGCCGTGCTTCTGACAGCCGCTTTTGCGGCCTCGGCAGCGGCTTTTGCGGCGGCGGAACCGTCTCCGAACAGCATTGTCAGTCACTCCTTTTCAATTTATTCTTATTCTGTTACAAGGTCCAGCAGGTCGTCGAGCTGCGCCGTTGCGAGGCAGACGCAGGTGTCGGACGCGCCGTAATAGATCTTGACCTCGCCCGACGGCTCGCACACCATGCCGCAGGGGAAGATCACGTTTTGCCGGAAGCCTTCGTCGGTTTCGACCGGCAGATCGGGCGCCATCAGCGGCTGATCATACACGGCGAGCACCTTGGAGGGATCCTCCGGATCCAGCAGCATCAGACCGGTCGAATAGCGCTTTTTCCAGGTCTTTTCCCAGCCGTTTTTGCCGCGCGCGTCATCGCGGTCAACGGCGTGAAACAGCGTCAGCCAGCCGCGGTCCGTTTTGATCGGGGAGGCGGTCGGGCCGATCTTGTCGTTGACCCAGGGCACGCGCTCCGTGCCGAGCAGGAGCTTCGTGCGCCCCCAATAGACCAGATCCGGCGAGCGGGAGATCCAGATGTCGAATTTTTCGTTGTGGCGGCTGTAGATCGGCATCGGCCGTTCGAGCCGGATGAATTCGCCGCCGATCTTTTCGGGGAAAAGGACCATGTTCCGGTTGTCCGGCGCGCTGGAGCTGATGACGCGGAAGCTGCGCAGATCCTCCGAAAGCGCCGCGATCGTGCCGCACAGCCCGTGGCGCGTGTCGGTCGCGAGGCAGAGATACAGCTTGCCGTCGATCTGCGTGATGCGCGGATCATAATAACGCTGCAGCTCCGGGTCGCCGGACGCAACGCCGCTGTCGACCAGCGGCGCCGGGTCGAATACCCAGCCGTCAACGCCGTTTTTGCTGCGGGCAATGCCGATGCTCGTGCCGGCAAATTTGACGTTCTCGGTTTCATACAGCGTCTGCGTCGTCCCGTAGTCGTTGCGGAAGATCATCACGTATTCGCCCCGGTATTTGATCACGCCGGCGTTGAATACAAGGGAACACGGATAGGGCAGATCGGCGGCGCGAATGATCGGTTCCGGCCGTTTTTTGATGCAGGGATGCGTGGTCAGAACGGGCAAAACAGCAGGCATAGGCAGTCTCTCCTTTTCGAAGCTTGTCCGCGGAGCTTTTTCTCCGTCAGGAATATTATAGCAATGTTGTTTCCGGAATGCAAGAGCTTGTATCCCGCAGTTTTTTATGATATAATAAATTAGAATTCTGTAGGAAGGGGCGCGTTGGAATGAAAGCGGAAGAGGCCCGCCGGCAGATCACGGATCTGCTCACGCAATGGTGCGATGCGCTCGTGCGCCTGCAGGCGGATCTGCCCGGCTGCGCGCGGCTGGACGGCGGCATTCTCTGCCCTGCCTGCGGCAGGATCCACGGCCGCTGCTGGGAGGCGGTCTATCCGCTGATGACCCTCGCGCACGCGAACGGGGATCCCCGTTATCTGACCGCGGCGAAAAAGCTCTTTGCCTGGGGGCAAAACCTGCGCTGCGCGGACGGCGGCAGCCGCAACGAAGTGTCTTCGGAGTGGAAAGGCGTCACGGCCTTCGCGGCGATCGCGCTTTGCGACGCGCTGGCGCTGCACGGCGACCTGCTCGCGCCCGAAGAACGCCGCGCATGGGAGGCGCGCCTTGACGAACTGGGCACCTGGCTGTTCGAGCATCTGACAGAGCGAACGCCCGCCTATCTGAACTATTACGCGGCGAACGCCTGCGCGATGGCCCTGATCGGGCGGCGCAGCGCAAACGGCGCGTATCTGGCGCTTGCGAAACGCCTTGCGGCGCACTGCCTGCGCCACGTGAGCGGGAACGGCCTGATCTTCGGGGAGGGGAGCCCGACGCACGCCGTTTCGCCCAAGGGCTGCGCGGCAATCGATTTCGGCTACAACGCGGAGGAGACACTGCCCTGTCTGACGCGGTATGCGCAGGCCGCCGGGGATGCGGAGACGCTGGAACGCTGCGTCGCCCTCTGGCGCGCGCAGTTGGCGTGGATGCTGCCGGACGGCGGCTGGGATAACAGCGTCGGCACGCGCGCATTCAAATGGACTTATTGGGGCAGCCGCACCGCAGACGGCTGCCAGGCGGCGCTGTTTTCCCTCAGCGATGCGGATCCGGCGTTTGCCCAGGCTGCGTGGCGCAATTTCGAGCTGCTGCGCGCCTGCACGCAGGACGGCTTGCTGGCCGGCGGACCGGACTACGTGCGCGCGGGCGAACCGCTCTGCGTGCACCACACGTTCTGCCACGCGAAGGTGCTGGCCGCCGCGCTGGATGCCGGGATCCCGGCGATCCCGTGCGCGCCGCTGCCGTCGGAGCCGCCGCCGTTCACGTTCTATCCGGAGCTGGACGTCTGCCGGCTTGCCGCCGGGGCGTGGCGCATGGACGTGAGCGGCTATGATTTCCGATACCCCGGCGCGTCGCACGCGACAGGCGGCTGCGTCAGCCTGCTCTGGCACGCGGACGCCGGGCCGCTGATCGCGGTCGGCATGGTGGACTATGCGCTGCGGGAGCCGCATAATCAGCAGCTGCCGCAGCATTCCGAAGCGCACCGCAGTCTCTGCCCCCGTCTGGAAGCGACGGTGCAGGGGCGGCGCTACGGTCAGCAGTATTGCACGGAAGCTCGCCTTTCCTGCTTGCCCATGTCCGGGGGTGCCGGCGCGCGCGCGGAAACGGCGCTCTGCGATGAAACAGGCGCGGCGCTGCCCGGCGGCGCCTGCACGCTGGAATACCGGCTCTCGGCGGCAGGGCTCACCGTTTGCGGGCAGGTCGACCCGGCGCTTGCCGGCAGCGCGTCGTTTGTGCTGCCGCTCATCGGCGATCGCGCGACCGTCCGCATCCGAACCGGCACGCTGCAAAGTGCGCCGGCGGCGATTTTCAACCTCAGCCCCGGGTTTTGCGCAAAAGAATACTGGATCGCGCCGGATCTCTCCGGCTGCGTCTGCTTTACGATCAACGTTGAAGAGAAAGGAGCACGGAAATGATTGATTTTGAAAAAAGCATATTTGAAAATTCACGCGGGAAGACGCTGCTCTGCGCGCACCGCGGCGTCTCCGGCGCGAACGTCCCCTGCAACACCATGGCGGCCTTCCGCGCGGCGGTCCTCAGC
>JAFWCS010000348.1 GCA_017534365.1 Clostridia bacterium
CGTGGATCACGTAGCCCTGCTTTTTGTAGGCGGCGATCCGTTCGCAGGTCGAGTCGTTGATGCCGTAGACCATCACGACGTCCGTGTTGATATCGTCTTTTCCGGTGTAGAACGCCGACTGCTGAAAGCTCGTCAGCTCCTCACTTCTGTCTCTGATATATGCCATGCGTCTTCCTCCTCGCATTCAGCTTTCGATGACATCATACCATACAATTTCGTCGATGGCAATATGCCGATCCAATTTGCCTGCGCGGCGCGGAAAAAATGTCGTCAACGCATTGAAATTGCGCCTGGAATATGCTAATATTTTAATGATACTGAAAAGAATATCGCTATAGAAAGAAGCGGAAGCATGAGCTGTCTGAAAATGTATAATTTTGCCCCGAAGGCGCGCGGGCTTGCCGTTCCGGACGGCTTCTCGGTCGTGCCGTTCCGGGAGGAAAAGGAGATCGACGACTGGCTTTCCATCTGCCGTGAAGGGCTGATCGATCCCGCCTGCGGAGCTGAAAAATTCCGCTGCGAGCTGCTCGAGCTCGACGGACCGGATCCTTACCGGGATACCTACTTTATCGTCGATGACGCCGACGGAAAAAAGATGGCGACGTTTACGATCGTGCCGGATATGTGGTCGACTGGGATGGGGTATATCCACATGGTCGCGGTGCGTTACGCATACCGCGGGCGCGGCTTCGGGCGCTTTATCGCGGACTACTGCCTGCAGAAGCTCATCGAAATGGGGAAAGAGAAGGTCTTTCTTCTCACGGGCGACGCGCGCCTCCCGGCGCTGGCCACCTATATCAAAGCAGGGTTTCTGCCCGTCAACTATATCGACGAGCACCGGTTCGATATGGTGAACCGCTGGCAGGACGTCGTGGACACGCTCGGCCTTGACAGCCTGGCGCTGCTGAACGATGACGGGACGCCGATGCGCACGCTTCACAGGCGGCCGAAAGTTCGCGTTGACGACGAGGGCGCCGCCGGTGACGGCAGGACCGACGACAGAGCTGCCATTCAGCGCGCGATCGATAAAGTCGCGGCGGCGGGCGGCGGCGTGGCGGAGCTTTCCGCGGGCAAAAAATACCGTTCCGGCGGGTTGTTTCTGCGCAGCGGCGTTACGCTTCGCTTCGGCGACGGCGCGGAGCTGATCCAGAATCCCGATCCCGACGGCTACGTGAAGCCGGAGGACGGCCGGCTCGTCCCTTACCGCCCCGATTACGGCCACAACAAATACCCCGACATCAAGTGGAGCCATCTCTGGTATTATAATTATCCGCTTGTGTTTGCGGGAGAAGGCGTGCACGATATCCGGATCACCGGGCGCGGCACGATCCGCATGATGGACGACGCCGTGCCGGAAAAGATTCTGAAAATCTGCCCGATCGGGCTTTACCGCGTGCGCAATTTTGAGATCTCCGGTATAGAGATTACCGACTATCATTCCTACGCCATGATGCCCTTCACCTGCGAAAACGGGCTGATTAAGGACGTTGTTATCCATCACTGGAGCCACGGCAACGGCGACGGCGTCTGCCTGATGAACTGCCGCAACGTCCGCGTGCACGGATGCCGGATGTTTACGGGGGACGACGCGGTTTATATCTTCTCCTCCTACCGCGATCCGCGCGGCGGCGGCTGGTGGAGCTCCGATGCGCCGCAGGCCTCGGAAAACATTGAGATCGACCACAACGATCTGCGCACGGACCACTGCAAAGCCTTCGGCATGATCCTTTGGGGGATCGACTGCCCGGAGCTTGAGAAGGTCGAGGTCCGGAACGTCTACGTGCATGACAATCATTTCCAGACGATGGGCAACTGGCTATATAATCCGTATACGACCAAAACGGGCTGCCCGCCCGTCACGCACGTCCGGTTTGAAAACAACCGGATCGATGCCATCGAGCCGAACTTCTTTGAGACGCAGATCAGCGATATGAACTTCTTCCATTCGAGCCGCGAACTCCATAACGGCAATTTCGGCGACGGCAGGGTGTTCTGGGTGCTCAATCAGAACAGGAACGCCGATTCCGTCGGCATCCGCAGAGACAGCGACACGGAAAACGGCGCCTGCGGCTATCTCACCCATCTTGACGAGGGCGACGCCGCGCTGTATCAGGGCATATTCATCCGCGCCGGCGCGCCCTGCGCGCTCTGGGCGCGGGTCCGCACGAGCGGCGTCAGATGCCGGCTCTTTGTCCGCGCGCTTGACAGCGGCGCGCTGATCGCATCCCTGGACTTTGATCAGAAAGCGTGGGAAAACAAGATTCTCCGTTTCACCGTGCCGGAGGACGCGAATTACCACGTCGGGATCGAGCGCGGGGAAGCGACGCAGGGAAGCGCCGAGATCGACGAGCTGCGCCTGCTCGGCAACTGTGACGCGGCGTTCGGCTGCAAATTCGTCGGCATGGATCCCTGCCGCGACCGGAAACCGCTTTATTTCTATAATGAAAACCTGTGGAGAGACGGAGAGGACGAAGGATGAAAAAAGAATTGCAGCTGAGATTCAAAAACGGCAAATTCCGGATTCTGACGCTGTCGGATACGCACGTGCTCGCAAACGGCGACCGGCGTCTCACGCGCGACATTGACGCAATCGTTGAAGCGCTCCGGCCCGATCTCGTGCTGTATCTCGGCGATCAGGTGTGGCAGAGCGCGGCGGAAAACGCCGACACGCTCCGGGAAGCGCTCCATCTGCAGACCGACCCGGTCGAAGCGCGCGGCATTCCCTGGGCGCACGTCTTCGGCAATCACGACCGGGAGCGCGGGTTTTCGAATGAAGCGCAGCAGCAGATCTATGAGGAATTCCCGCACTGCCTGTCCGAGGCCGGCCCGGCGGAGATCGACGGCACGGGCAATTATATGCTGCCCGTATTTGACGGCGCGGGCAAAAGGATCGTCTATGCCGTCTGGGCGCTCGACAGCCACAGCGGCTTTATGGATTTCGTGAAGAAGCACGGCCTGCGGGAGGACCCCTGGTTTTACAGCTTCCCGGAGCCGCTCACCGGCGGCGTGCACTCGCCGGGCTACGACATGCCGCACTTCAGCCAGGTGCTCTGGTATTGGAACAGCTCGGCCGAGCTTGAACGCCGGCAGGGCGCGAAGGTGCCCGGGCTGATGGTCATGCACCAGCCCATGCCGGAATACACGATCCCCTATAAGAACCCCGCGCAGACCTTCTATCGCGGCAACATGCGGGAATCCGTCGGCACGGGCAATTACAATTCCGGTCTGTTCGGCGCCCTCGTCGAGCGCGGCGACGTGAAGACCGTGATCAGCGGCCACGACCATATCAACGACTGGCAGGCGGAATACCTCGGCGTGACGCTCGCGTATGACGCGGGCCTGAGCTATGACAACTACTGCGACGACGACCTGCGCGGCGGCCGGGTGGTCGATATTGATGAAGCCGATCCCTGGCACGTGCGGACCTATATGGTGCGCGCCGCCGATTACGTGGCGGATTACCCCGGCGAAAAGCCGTCGGAGGTGCGCGCATGATGAAAGGAAAAGGACTGGAGGAGATCCCGTTCCTGTATGACGCGGTCATGCGCGAATGCGGGATCGACCCGATGTATGACGCAGCGCTGATCCGGGACGATACGATCTATTTTTGGCGTTCTCCGAACTGCAACAACGCGAACAACGGCCATTCCACAACGAAGCTCTTCATCGACAGCTGCGTCGGCCTTCTTTCCGACCGGGGGCTGCTCGACGTGCATGCGCCCGTGACCTCGTTTTTTTCGCGGGATACGCTGCCGGCCGCGATGGATCCGCAGTGGGACCGCGTGACCGTCCACGACGCCATGCGCCACCGCATGGGCATCGACGAAGTGCCCTACGGCGTTGACGAAGACCGCGACATCGAAAAGATCGGCGACGACTTTCTGGGCTACGTCTTTTCGCTCGCGCTGCCGTATCCGCCGGGCGCGCATTACCGTTATTCCGACGCGGCGTATTATCTGCTCTCGCGGATCATCGCAAGCGTGAGCGGCGAAAAATGCCAGGAGTTCATGTATCAGAATCTTTTGAAGCCCCTCGGCTTCCGGCAGTGGGCGACCGCCGTGTGCCCCGCGGGGCATATGATCGGTGGCGGGGGCTTCTTCACCCGCGCGGACGACATGGCGAAGCTGCCTTACGTCTACGCGAACGGCGGCGTTTACGACGGGCAGCGTATCCTCTCAGAGCGCTGGATCCGTCAGGCCATGGAAAACAATTACGCGCTCGATGAGCACGGGCGCACCGGCGCCTACTACAAGACCGGATCGCGGGGGCAGGGCGTGATTTTTAAGGATCACGCCGCGTTCGCCTGGCACGGCTGCTCGCCGGCGGACGGCGGCAACCGGACGACGCGCCTGTTCGACGCATTCTGCGCCTATCTTTCGGAGGGATAACGATGAACAATCCGTATTTTGAATTTCGCAAAAAAGCGGCGCCGCTGGCCAAGGCCGCCTCGCTGCTTACCTATCCTGTTCTGAAGGGCTTTGACGGACCGATCCGTCCGAAGCGCCCGGACGGGATCCGTCTGCTCGCCGTGCTCGTTGCGGACGTGCACATGCGCGACGAGCCCTACTGAACCGCAGGCTCTACGACGGCCTTTATGACCTTGAAACCGCGCAGGCGCCGATCGACGCGCTGGTGTCCGCGGGCGATCTGACCGATCACGGCGAGCTGTCGGAGTGGGCCACCGTCGTCAAAAAGACGAACGGCCATCATCCGGCGCGGGAGCTGATCCTTGCGCTCGGCAATCACGACACCTGGACCACCACGCTCGAGGGCGGCGACAATTACGATTACGCCGTCGAGCTGTTTCTGCATTTCACAGGCAAGCTGACAGGCGTGCGGGAGGAGAAGATCTGGTTCACGCGCGTGGTCAACGGCTGTTCCTTCATCTGCATGGGCAGCGAAGACAGTTCCTGCGACGGAGCGATCGGCGACGCGCAGATCGCCTGGCTCGACGGAGAGCTGCAAAAGGCGACCGCAGCCGGCAGACCGGCGTTCGTGATCAATCATCAGGCGCTGCAGCACACCCACGGGCTGCCCTATACCTCCTCCAAAAACAAAAACGTGCGGCCCGAGGAGGGCGGCATCCAGCAGGGCAACGACGCGGTGCGCGCTGTCCTCGGGAAATACCGGAACGTCCTGCTGATCAGCGGGCATTCCCACATGGGCCTGAGCGGCAAGGTCAAGCCGCACGCCACCTTTGAAAAGGTCGATTCGTTCTATTCGATCAACCTGCCCTGCTATATGTTCTGGAATCACGACGGCCTGCCGTCCTGCGGCTACGGCTACGTCATGGCGGTCTATGACGACTGCGTGCTCCTGCGTGCGCGGAACTTCATCCGCAGGGTCTGGCTGCCGGTCTACGATTTTTCATTTCCGATCGAATAACAGCCGCGCGGGCGGCATCATTTTCAACAGGGAGGGCTGCGGTGATGGTTGCAAGACTTTTTACCACGATCGTTCTGGTCGTTACGCTGCTGTTTCAGAGCCTCACGATCCTGCCGC
>JAFWCS010000349.1 GCA_017534365.1 Clostridia bacterium
AACTTCTTCGTTAACACCTAGGCGCAATTTCCGCAGGCAGCTCCGGCGCGCAGAACGCGGCCCAACCGCAGGCTTCCGCCTTTTTGCTCGGCAGCTCGCCCGCCTTGAGCGTCGTGGTGTGGATGGTTTTCAGGATGTCGATACTCTGCTTTGCCAGCGCGTCGACGTTCTCGCCCTCGTTCAGCAGCTTGGAGAAGGATTTCGCGTTCAGCAGCTCAAAGACGGAGCCGTAAAGCTCGCCCACCTGCACAACGTCGTAGGGGATGGCCGTGGGGATGCCCATGACGAAGGCCTTCCTGGCCAGCTCCAGTTCCCTGTGGATCTCGTCGAGAGAATCCGGGTTTTTATATACCTTGACGATGGTATCCGGATCGAAGCGGTAAACGACGCCGTTGGAGCCCTCGCCCAGCTTTTCGCAGCCCTCGAGCGAGAGCTTGCGGTAGGCGCGCTTGACTTCCATCATTTCGGTGAAGCCCGTCATATCGAGAATGTCATAGACCTCGGGGCAGCAGTTGATGACGGAGGTGTCGGCATTGTCTTTTTTCAGACGCAGGATCACGCGCAGACCGGCGCTGGAGATATAGGTCAGGTCGGCGGCATCAAGCACGATTTCACCCGAAGCGCTGCCGATTTTCTCCCGGAGAGCAGACTCTGTTTCAGCGGCGTTGGAGGAATCAATGCGGCCGGAAAGGGGGATGATCATATGTTTGCACCTCTCTTATTCGTAGTGATCAAAGACCTGGTGATACAGGGCTTCATATTCCCGGTAGGCGGGATAGTCGCTTAATTCTTTGATGTAATCCAGCACGGTCGCGTGGTACCAGCCCTGTTTTTTGGGATCCGGTTCGTTGAAGCGTGCAAAGACAGGTTCGCCGATCACGGCGAACTCCCGCGCGAGCGCGCGCATATTGGAGAGCTTGTCGCCGAGCCAGAGGATCTTGGCGTCCCGGCTGCTGCCTTTGAGCGCGGCCAGGCTTTCCTGCTTGCGGATCAGCCAGGAATCGCGCGGATCCATCTCCGGGCGCTTGTTTTCGGTTTCGTGCGCGACCAGATCCGCCACGCGCGGCCCGAAACTGCGCAGCAGGTCCTCGCTCGTCACGGCCGTATCTTCCACGGTGTCGTGCAGCACAGCGGCGGCCAGCAGCTCCGGATCGTTTGAGACCGTGCCGACGATGGTCGCCACCTCCAGCGGATGCAGGATGTAGACGCCGCCGTCTTTCCGGATCTGTCCTCTGTGCGCTTCCAGGGCGAACCGCACGGCGGCTTCAAAAATGTTGTCCATTGCCAAGTTCCTTTCTGTTTGCGCCGGCCGGATCAACGGTCGGTCGGCATGAGCAGCGTGACGAGCCGCATCACGGGCGAAATGATGCCGTCGATGATATCTTTAAAGAAGGAGCGCGGTTCCCCGGCGACGCCTTCAAACAGATGCGCCGGCAGGCGGGCGGTCATGGCTTCGGGGCGCTCGACGCCCAGCGCATACAGCGCAATGGCCGCAATGTCGCGATCGCGCGTGATGGCGTCCATCGCGCCGCCTTTTTCGACGGTGCGCCCCGCGGCGGCGATCGTCGTGGTGGATTCCCGCAGGGAATACCGGCCGTGGCCGCCGGTCGCCTTATGCCCGTGGTCCGCGGTCACGATAAAGAGGCCGTCTTCGAGCAGACCGTTGCGCTCCAGCGCGTCATAGATCCTGCCCACGTAGCCGTCCGCTTCATGCAGGGCGGCGAAATATTCCTCGGAATCGCTGCCGTGGCTGTGACCGGCGGCGTCCACCTCGTCCAGCTGCACGAAAAACAGCGTCGGCGCGTTGCCTGCGTCGAAGTAGGCGCAGATCTCGTCCGTCAGCGCGGCGTCGTTGCCGACGCGCACCTTCTCCACGCCGATATCCGTCTCGATGATGCCGAAATTGATGTTGTTCCAGTTGACGAAGGAGGCGAGCGCCGCCTCCGGCATCGCGCGGCGGACGTAGGTGAAGATCGAAGGATACTTCGTCTCGCTCGTGCGCTGCTCCTCACCGGAGTTGCCGTTGTGGATCTTATGCTGATAATAGGAAACGCCGGTCAGCATCGAGCCCCAGTTCGGGCCGCTGTCGGTCTTCACTTCCGTGCGCACGTTGAAATCCACGGCGCCGTCGGCGAAGATGCGGTCAAAATTCGGGGTGTCCGCGTCCTTGATAAAGCGGCCGGCGCCGTCCACGCCGATGATAAAAACGTGTTTGTACGCGCCGAAGCTTTCACCGTCATCCGCAGCGGCGGCAGTGAAAACGCAGGGCAGGATCAGCGCGCAGACGAGCAGCAGGGAAATCAGTTTTTTCATTTCCGGCACGACCTTTCCGATTGAAAACTTGATTATTTTTATTATATCAAACATTTTCGCAAAATACAAGCGCTTTCGGCGGAGATCTTTTCGATGATCTGCCGCCGATAGCGGCAAAAAATTCCAACCAAGAAAAATTTGCGGGGCATCTTTACTTTTATTTTGTTTTCTTCTATAATTGAACCATCATACTGAAAAAGGCGAGGCCGCACGGCGCGGTTTCGCCGGGGGAGAGAGAACGATGTATGTGCTCAACATGGCGATCAACGTGATCATTTCCGCGATTCTTGTGATCCAGTCCGCCTTCATGCTGCCGCTGGAAACGCTGTTGTTCCGCTTTGACACTGCAGCCTCCGTTTTCGAGAGCGGCGACGACATGTATACCGTGATCTGGTCGACGTCCCTGCCCGGCACGGGCTACGTCACCTATGAATACGAGGGCGCGCAGTATACGGTCATGGATGAGGAAAACGCCGCGATCCGCTCGACGGATACGGTCCACAGCGTCCGGATCCCGAAAGCGCATCTGGACAACAATACCTACGTCTATCATTCGCAGCAGGTCGGCGTCCGGCGCGCCTATGTTGCCGTGAAGGGTCGAACGGTATCCTCCGATCCCGTCGCCTTCAGGGGGTATGCAGGGCAGGAGGAGATCCATGCGCTGGTGATTTCGGATATCCACGAGAATCCGGACGCGGCCGCGAAAGCCGTGGCGTCGTTTGACGCTGCGCCGGATCTGGTCATTATGAACGGCGATGAGGTCAGTTACATGACCTCCGTGGTGAAATTCAAGCAGGTCCTGTCCTATGCGCACCGCTTCTCCGGCGGCGCGATCCCGGTGATCTATACGCGCGGCAACCACGAGAACCGCGGGGAATACGGCTCGGCGGCGGTGGATATATTCAAGACCACGACCGGCGGCATGTATTTCACCTGCAGCTACGGCCCGATCAGCATGATCTGTCTGGATTCCGGCGAGGATAAGGCGGATTCCGACTGGACCTACAGCGGGCTTGTGGATCACGAAGCCTATATCGCGCGGGAAACGGAATGGATGCGTTCCCTGACGCCCGACGAAGAGGCGGAATACCGGATCGCGATCGCGCATATCCCGCATCTCAAGAACCGCTACGGCTTCAACTGGATCGAGATCCTTGCGGAGCAGAAGCTGGATCTGTTTGTCGGCGGCCATAAGCATCGCGTCAATTTTGATTTCAACAAGGGGACCGCGCCGTTCTATCAGATGCTCGACGGCGGCAAGACCCGGGACAACGGCTATATCGCGACGATGCTCACCTTCGGCGGCGCGCAGATCCGCGTGCTTTGCTATGACGATCAGCACAATGTGAAGGGCGAGCACATCTACACGCTCCCCGTGGATCTTTCACCGGCCGCGCCGCCGGAGCAACCGGCCGGCTGACGATTTGAGGCGAAGCGCCGCGCAGCTGCCCTGCGTCTGCACCCGTCAATCGCCGGCACGCATTTTTGCTTGTCGTGAATTCCGCATAGCGCCGACGGCGTATTTCGCCTCCCTCTCTGAGGGCGGTGTCGAGCAAAGCGAGACGGAGGGAGTGATGCGCCTGCGGCGCATGCGGAACGCTGAAACAGCGTTCCCTACACGCACCCCATCGGCTTCCCGATGATTATTCGGGCGATTGCAAATCGCCCCAACCCGCCCCACGCCTGCAGTCTCGTAGGGGCGATCATTGATCGCCCGCCGGTGAACCTGAAATTTAATGGCGTCGCACCGTAAGGAACGTTCTCCGCTTCCGCGTCGGTCGGTGCTTCTGCCTGCGGCAGAGGTCTCCACTGGAGACCCGCACCGTCCCGGCGTTCCATCGCGGCGACAGCCGCGCGTTTGCCGGTGGAATGCACAGCGGAACCGGCGGTGCTGAAATAGCCTCCCTCTTTGAGGGAGGTGTCGAGCGAAGCGAGACGGAGGGAGTGATGCGCCTGCGGCGCGCTGCCGTCAACAGTGTAGGGAACGCTGTTTCAGCGTTCCGACGCGGCGACAGCCGCGCGTTTGGTCGATGATATGATGCGCCTGCGGCGCTCCGTCGCGGCAGTCTGCCGCGAAACAACCCCTCCGCCGCAACCCCTCCGCCGCCGGTTGGCGGCACCATCCCTTACACAGGGGAGGCGAAGCGTGCCGGGAGATCGACGATTCAAAGGAAAAACCGCCGCGTTTCCGCGTGGCCGGAGCGCTGACCCATCCGCAAATTGACGGCGCGCAACGGCTTCTCCTTGAGGAGAAGCTGTCACGCAGTGACGGCTGAGGTGGAATGCCCGTGATGATTGCTTCATTTCCCTGCGCGTCGGAATTCAAAAAACGGGAACCGTCAATAGGAAGGCCGGCATGATTTCTCTCCTCCTGGCCGTCTTCCGCGCTCTGTTACATTTCTTGTTGCTCATCACGCAGGCGATCAAAGAAACACGATCGGCGAAACTGACAAGTCCATACAAATCTATGCAGCCGCCCGGCACGATCCGGGCGGCTTTGCGTTTGGCCGATGCGGTTTGCGCGCGGCATTTTTTTCGCTTTCTTTCATAATCTTGCAAAATCCGCGCATACTATCCGCGAACGACAAGAAAGAAGGAGAAATGACTGTGAAGGCAACCGGAATTGTTCGCAGGATCGACGACCTCGGCCGCGTCGTCATTCCGAAGGAAATCCGCCGCACCATGCGTATCCGCGAGGGTGACCCGTCACAGATAACATTGAAAAACTGGCAGATTTTCTGCTTTGCTTTGTTGGATTTAGCCAAACGCATGGGCTGGTAGCCGTACATATTGACGAAAACCGACCGGCCTACCGTGCATATCTGCAAGGGGTGTTTCGCACAAAACTCTCAAAAATTGTCATCAAATCACGTCGAGGCGTACCGATCCAACGACCGATACGCCTCGGTTTCATTTCCTTTTTCAGCCCTATCATTCGGTAATGCATGCGAATATGTGCATGAAAGGCATCTTGTGGCCGCATCTGCCGGCCTTTGGTGCGATTCTATTGGATATCGTACTCCCGCACAAAACGATCAAATTGCCATTCAGGACCATCAAAAAGTGTTTGCAGGAGCGCCTGTTGAAGTTCTGCCTTTTTCATCTTTCCAACATGCTCAATCACTGCATTTTCCAATCGTTCCTGTTCTTGTTCCGCCTTTTCCTCCGCCTTAATCAATTCTCGGTAGTAATCCTCCGACTCTTCCGGGAAGGCGTAAAAGTACAGCGCCGCCATATGCTTGCAGACAATTTGTTTCCCAGCAGCGTGAGGGCAGGAGCATTGGGAACTCCGCGGATGCTCCAGATTGATTTTGACTTGATATTTTTTCTCGCCGCTGCCAGAAACCTGTCCTTCATAATGCCCATCGTTTGTTTCCTGACAACGCTCGACTTTTCCGCCTTTGTAATACTCGTAGCCGCGCCACACGGAAGCGGCGCTTGCAAAACTTAAGAATCCCATCCGAATCCGTCCTTTTTCGCTGTTGAATCAAAGATCCATGGCACTTTCGTCCAGCAGGAAATCTTCGATGCCGACGTACAGGATCCCGCTTTCGTCATGCCAGGGCGTGATATTCTCCCGCACAACCACAAGCTTGCGGAAGGAATCGCCGATGCCGGTCAGGGAGGCAGTCTCTTGCGCCCGTTTCTGTTCATCGGGGATGGCAAAAGCAGACTGAATATAATACCGCCGGCTCCCGCGGTTGGCCACGAAATCCACTTCGTGCTGCGTCCGCTTGCTCTTGCCGTTTTCATCCCGCGAATTCACGGTCACGATCCCCACGTCCACGTCGAATTCCCGCACACGCAGCTCGTTGTAGAGCAGGTTCTCCATAATGTGGTTTTCCTCCTGCTGCCGGAAATTGAGCCGGGCGTTGCGCAGCCCCACGTCGGAGTAATAGTACTTCAGCGGCGAGCCGATATATTTCCTGCCCTTCACGTCGTACCGCTTTGCCTGATACAGCAAAAAGGCGTCGATGAAATAGTCCAGATACCGGCTGATGGTATCGTCCGCGATGGCGGTTCCCTTGACGGAGGCAAAGGTCTTCTGGATTTTAGATGGATTGGTCAGCGAGCCAACAGAGGAGGATACGATATCCAGCAGATCATCCAGCACGATCTTCTCGTTGCCGATATTGTGCCGGGACATAATATCGTCCAGGTAGATTTTGTCAAACAGCGAGTGCAGGTAGCGGCTTTTGTCCTCACTTGTCTTTTGCGCCAGCACCAGCGGCATGCCGCCGAAGGTGAAATAGTCCCGCCAGGCGTTTCGCTTGTCCTCCCCATAGGCAGAATAGAACTCCCGATAGCTTAGGGGGTTGACCCGCACCTCATCGCCCCGGCCGCGAAACTCCGTGAGGATATCCGTGGAGAGCATTTTGGAGTTGCTGCCCGTGACGTAGAGGTCGACGTTTTGATCTTCATCAGCCCCAGCAGCACGTCCACTAAGCCGATTTTTTCCTCCGTGCCAGGCAGATAAGGATTCGGTATTTCCGCCACCTTCTGGATCTCGTCCAGAAAGACGTAATACATTTTGTCTTTATCTGCCAGCAGACTGCGGATATATTGCCCGAGCTCCATCGGGTTCCGGTAGCGGGCATTCTCGTCCTCATCCAGCGCCAGCTCGATGATATGATCGTCCGTGACGCCGTCGGCGTTCAGGTATTGATGATAAAGCTCGAAAAGCAAATAGGACTTCCCGCAGCGGCGGATACCGGTGATCACCTTCACCATGCCGTTCTCCCTTCGGTGGATCAGCTTTTGCAGATAACGATCTCGTTGAATGACCATTTTTGCACCTCGCGATTTCTTTGCGGCAATACGCAAAAATTTCTCGTGAAATAAGTATAGCATGTTGACGGCAAAAAATCAAGCAGATCCTGTCAACACACGACCGATGCGCACTTTCCGGGTTTGACTTTGAATAGAAACACCGTTAGCAATCGGCGAGGCGGATGCGCAGGCTTTGTTGTACCTAACAGGATATCAATGATTCTTCATGGGGATCATTTCCGGCTTTTCGGTTCCTTTTGTCGTGTGAGAATCGTTTGACAGACGCGGTCTGCAATCAAGCCGCGATCACGCTGCGCATAATAGCTCAGCGGTTCTTCCAGCGCGCGACGAAGCGCTTCTTCCGAGAAGGCTTCTATGTGAAGCTGCCTGCCGTACAAGTTCCGCGCATGGATTACCTGCCGGTTAAAGGTTGTGTTGAACGGCCGCGCCTTTGCGGAACGGATCAGCGCGGCGGGATCAATCTCCATCGGCGCTATCTGCACATTGGACAGAAGCCCGGCGCCGTTGTCAAAGATGGGGCAATAATCAAATCGCCCGTCCTTTTCCAGCACGGCGATGTTGTTCAGATGCCGGTCGTCGTTCAGAAACAGGGCGTCCACCTCGAAAAGCAATGTCAGATACTGCGGAAACAGCGCAAGGCCGGTGAGCGCCGCCGTTTCCTCGGCAAGCCAGGCAATGCGCTTTTTGTCGCTGGGTAGGCGCGCCAAAACATCCCGGAGGGCGTGGCCTTCTCTTTTGAATAAATGGGACAGCGTGATGATGGATTCTCCCGGTCGAAGGAAATCCGCACTGGAGCAGCCGTTGCGGTCCCGGCCGTGAACGTGCATCCGCTCCATCCGGTATCGAACAAAGCGAAAGGGCGTGTCCGTTTCCATGCTGCTGCGCTCCAGCAGACGAGAAATCACCGTCTCGGCCAGACCCTCATAGCCGAACTGATCCAGCTTGTACCAGCGGCCGCTGTCCTGCCATTTTTCCTGATTGCCTTTGGAAGAGGTTTCCGCCACTTTTTCGTTCGTTACAAATTGTACGGTCATCGAAGCTCCTGCACCTCCATCCACTGATCATCCTCAGCCATACGGCCTTTGGTTTTTTTGATTATTGCGAGGGGATCATATTCGTCCAAGCCCAGCGTTTCCAGATACTCCCGCAGCCCTGCCCGCTGACGGGGGATGCAGCGTTCCTCCAGAAACGACGCCAAATCCGCCCAGGACGGAAGCGCGTTCTTTCCGAAAGCGGTTTTTACTGCTTGCGCCGTATAGTTTTCCGCCAAAAGATCCTGCGCGGTCCGGTCCGCATAAATCAGAGTGCAAAGCATATCGCTGTTGTAATAACGGATCTCCAACAGTTCGTGCCCCTGCGCCAGGCGCGACGCGCGATACTGCTCCATGCTCTGCTGCGGGCGAACGGTGATTGCTTCGCCGTCGAAGGAGAGCGTTACATGACCGCCGTTATCGTTCAGGCCCATCGCGGCAACCCACGCGGACGGCAGGGAAAGCTTATAGGTTTTTGCACCGCTGCCCGCGGTCCCGCCCGCTTTGCTGGCAGTGACTTTTCCGCGCCTCGTCTCCATTCCGATCACCCCTCGCAACCATTATAGAATATTCGGACCGAATTGTCAAGAATAATAACGTTGTCGGGTGCCGCCAAACATGGATCCGTTGTCATAGAGAACGGCAAAAACAGTCTGTGATAAAAAGCAAGCAAATGATTCGAAAATCATCAAAATCAGTTGAAAAATGGCGGAAACTATACTATAATTTAATTTGATTCAGATCAGGGAGGTTGAAACATGGCCGTTAGCTATAAAAAGCTCTGGAAGCTGCTCATTGATAAAGACATGAAAAAGAGCGACCTTGAGCGTGAAGCCAAGATCACGCATTACGCATTGAGCAAGCTTTCTCAGGGGA
>JAFWCS010000350.1 GCA_017534365.1 Clostridia bacterium
CCGCGGGCTGCGTGGTCGTAGATTCGGGCGTGGTGTGGGTGACTTGGGTCGTGGTGACCACGGGAATGATCGGGGTTTCGTAATCGTCCTTGCCGTGCACCGCAAAGGGGAAGCTCATGATGAGCACGAGCGCGGCGAGCAGAGAGATCAGCACAGAATGTTTCATTTTGTTTACCTCCGGCAGAAAGAATCCGTCCTTATTATATTATTTTTATTATGAAATTTCAAGTCCCCGGCCTAAAAGAATTCAAAGGCAGACGGGCCGCCGCCTCCATTCAGCGCAGGAAGGCCGCGACGTCGCGTTCATAGTGGCCGGAATCCTGATAGCCGTTTTCCGTACGCATGCAGGCGCCCCATTTGCGGGCAATCTCCTCAAAGCTGTCCGTGCGCAGCTTTGCGCGCTCGAAGCCGTCCTTGCTCCCGCGCAGGCACCAGTCGCCCTCCCACATGCCGTGGCCGGCGGCCTTGTAGGTCCAGAGCATCCAGCTGAAGCCGTATTTTTCCATCGTGGAGAAGCAGTTTTTCCAGGTCGTTTTTTTGTGGGGATAGAATTCGCCCATCAGCATTGGCACGTCTGCGTAATACAGCCGCGCGAGCCAGACGAAGAGGTTGAAGATGAAATCGGAATTCTGATAGAAATGTACCTGATAGACCACGTTTTTCCAGCCCTTGAAAACGGCGTGGGGCAGCGCGAGCGGCGTCCAGATGCATTCGAGCGTGATGATGTGGTCCGGGTCGGCGGCGCGCACGGCCTCATACAGCCGGGTATAGATCATCGTGTTGTTTTTGCGCCGCGTCAGCTCGCCGCAGTCAACGTCGCACATCGGCTCGTTCAGCAGGTCATACATCGCAACGGCCGGCGCGTCCCTGAAGCGCGATGCGATCGCGGTCCACAGCTCGCCGGTCAGTTCACGGTATCGTTCGCTCTCCGGCGTGTCGTCATAAAGACCGCAGCTTTTGCCCTTGCCGCTATGGGGCGCGTCGCTCTGATAGCCGACCGCGCCGTGCAGATCGAGGATCACGTAAAGACCGCGCTGCGCACAGGCGTCAACGACCCAGTCCAGCCGCGAAAAATCCCAGTTGCCCGCGGCGTCGAGGATTTTTCGCCCCGCGTCGTCATAGTAGAAGTTGCGAAACCAGAAGGGGACGCGCACGCAGTTGAAGCCCATGGCTTGAATTTCGTCGAGATCATAGTCCGTGATGAAATTGTCGAGATAGGTGTTGAAAAGTGCGTAGGCGCCCTCTTCGCCGAAGCGTTCGGTCAGCACCTCGAGCGCCTCAGCGTGCTCGGCGACTTCCTCATACGGGCAGAGCCAGTCCTCCCAGATCATCCACGCCCCGAGATTGACCCCGCGCAGCACGACGGGCTCGCCTTTTTCATTGACCAGCTTTTGCCCTTCCGTGTGCAGGAAATCTTCCTGCGTCAGCGGCGCGCGTGCGGGCTTCGGATCCGTCTGCGGCGCCGCGGCGCTGCCGGGCAGCAGCACGCAGGAGAGCAGCAGGACCGGTGTAAGGCAGACGGCAAGCATGCGCCGAATGATGCGATTCATAACGACACCTCCAGTTCTGATTTCATCATAGCACAGCCCGGCAGGATTTGCAAGCGGCAGTTCGTTCATCATTGACATTGACGCCGTGGAATGCTATAATTGCGAATAGATCGCAAACATTCGAAGGGGGCGGGCAAATGCGCAGACTGATCGCCGGTTTTCTTTCGCTGCGGATGCTGCTGCTCGCCGCCGTCGGCGCGCTGCTGCCGCCCGCCGCGTTTGCGCCGTCCGGTCCGGCCGGGGAAACGCTGACCCTGCCGCTCGGCGGCGGATCCGATCCCTGGGTCGTGCGGGAAGACGGCACGTATTATTATTGCTATTCCGTCGGGCGCGGCGTCGCCGTAAAGGCGTCCGACACCTTCGCCGGGCTGTTTGACGGCGCGGGCACGGTCGTTTATGCCGCGCCGGCAGGAACGCCTTATGCCGATTCCTACTGGGCGCCGGAGCTGCACCATATCGGCGAAAAATGGTATATCTACGTCGCGGCCGATGACGGGCGCAACGAGC
>JAFWCS010000351.1 GCA_017534365.1 Clostridia bacterium
CGCCGCCGACAACGGAATCAAAATAATAAGGAATACCCAGCACGTCGAGCTTTTCCGGCGGCGTTGCCTCCACAAATACGTGAATGACCGCAAACCGGTAAATCAGAATGAACCGGAACAGATCCAGCTCAAACTGACGGCCTGTGTTGCAGGGCTCCTTGGAGAAATACTTGCTCAGCATCCGTTCATTCGATGTTGAGGATCTCGGCAAAGCCCGTAAACTCCAGGATCTCCATATTGGTTTCGTTGACGTTGCGGATGACAAAGCCGCCCTTCTTCATCATTTTCTTATGAATGGAGAGCAGCAGGCGCAGGCCGGCGGAGGAGATGTACTTCAGCTCCGTCATATCAAAAACGACCTTCTCCGCCTGATCGACGTCCGCCTCGATCGCGGAAGCCAGCTCGGGCGTTGTGCCGGTATCCAGCTTGCCGTCCAGCAGAACCGTGAGCGCGGAATCCTCGATTTTCTTTTCAAAATTCAACATAATGCAAGACCTCCGAAAAAATTACTGAAAATTGCAGATAGGTACAGGATATTATATCATAAGCCGGACGGGAATTGCAACAGTAAAATCGCCACTTTTCAGATTTCTTTTTCCCCGCGCACGATTTCCGCCCTCTGCGGCGCGGTTCCGGCCCGTTTTTTTATTTCGCGCCGTGCTGACGGCGCAGGATATAGGCGACCGCCCGCGTGCCGCGCACAAGGTATTTGCCGAGGTTGCCCCGGATCCCGGTCAGCAGCGGCGAGCGGATCTTCGCATCCTCCAGCGGATGCTCCACGCGGCGCACCGTGACGTTTTCGCCCTCGAAGGGCGCAAGCAGCGCGTCGCTGCCCGTCGCGTAAGCGCCGTCGGCAAAGGCGAGCAGCTGTTTCAGCGCATCCGCGTCCGGCCGGCTGCCCGCAAACGGAAGCAGACAGAGCACCGCCCGCTCGGCGCTGCCGTTATAGGACGGCGCGAGGCTCTTGCCCTGCGGCGCGATGAGCGTGTAGGTTTGCGGGATGCGGTCGCCGGAGCGGTTCCGGTGGCTGCGCTGCCTGCCGAAGAAGGTGCCGAAGGGATTCATCGTCACCCGCCCGTCCGCGTGCAGGCGCATCGGGCAGACCGCCATCGCGTTGAGCACGCAGCGCGCGTTGCCCAGCAGCAGGCCGCTCTCACCGTCCGTGACGCCGACGCAGCCGGCCGTGAGCTGATTATTGAAGGAGTCCAGCGCGGCGTTGCGCGGATTCGCTTCGGCGTAGGAGGCCGTGCGGAAGGCGGAAAGATCACCCTCAAAATTCCGTTTGATCACCGAAACCGGCCCGGCGTTGCGGAAGGAGAGCGCAAAGGGCGCCGCTTCCTGCCAGCGCATGTCGGTGTAGCGGCCGAGGGTGGAATTCTCGGTCGAGATCGCGTCGCGCTCCGGCGTATAAGGGTATTGCACGTGCGTGACGACGAAGATCCCCGCCGCCGCGTCGGACGTGAAGAAGCTGTAACAGAAGCTGCCCTGCTCGTTCGCGCCGGGCAGGCAGATCCGTCCGCGCAGCTCGAGGCAGTCCCCGCCGAGGATGCGGCCGCCGGTCAGCGTCTCGGGGAGGAAGTCATAGCGTTTCCCGTCATAGGTGAGATAGGACTGCAGAAACTCCGGGCCGCCGATTCGCCTGCCGCCGCAGCTGAACTGCGCAATGCGCTTCGCGCCGGAGAATACCAGCGAAACGTCTCCGCTGCGCAGCGCGCCGGCAGATTCCGTGCGGGTCCACTGCGCGGGCTTTGCGGTGATCTCATAGGTATCCCGGACTTCGCAAAAGCGCAACAGGGCGAAGACGCTGTCCTCCCCCAGCGGGAGCACGGTCGCGGCCTCCAGCCCCTCCCCCGTGATCTCCGGGGCGACGCCGCGTCTGCAGGCGAGCTGCACGCATTGCAGCGTCGTGCCCGTCGTGTTGTGCAGGGTCAGGCGTCCCTCTTTGCGCACGGACGCCGCTGTCAGCGCGGCGGCAAGCGCGTTCGCCGCCGTCTCGCGCTGCAGATTCAGCACGGGCGTAGCCAGCCCGAAATGCGTGGTGGAGAGCAGGCGGACGCGGTCCAGGAACGCCGCTTCGTCCCTGCACGCTTTTTCCGCGGCGCGGCTGCGCTCGATCGCGGTCCAGATCTTGCGGTTATACGGCTTCTCCGCCCACGAGGCATAGCCGGTGAAATTGCCGTCGGCCGTATCCTGCGCAAACGTGATCTTGCCGACGGGGCCGTGCGTGTCAAGGTAGCCGCCCGGCGTGTCGAAAACGATGTAATCCAGGTCGGCGACCTCCGTGGCCAGCCCGCGGATGCCGCCGGTATTGGCAAGGCGGCTGCCGACGAGCGGGAGCGCCAGCGGCTCCCAGAAAATCGCGTCGGCGTCCATATTGATGAACAGAAACAGATCGCTCCGGATCTCGCCGGCGGCCTGCTTTGCGTGCAGATCCTTCACCCACGCGCGCAGGCAGCCCGCGTCGCAGACGTCGGCATTGGAATAGGTCGGGATCACGGTCAGCCCTTCGCCGCCGTATTCAAAAGTCAGCGGATTGAAGGCCTCCGTCTCCGGCAGCGGCGGAATCAGGGTCTGAAAGGCGTCGAACGGCACGCAGGAATAATAAAGGCAGAGCGCCTCGACGCCGAGTTTATTATAGGTGCGCACCTGCGAGGGCGAGAACATGACCTCCTGCGGGCGGACGATCCGCCTGCAGGCGCCGAAAAGATCCTGCAGCCCGGAGCCCTGCGGATTGGTCACGGCCAGATCGATCGAAGCGGCCAGCTCCGCCGGCTCCATCGCGCCGAGCGCGCCGTTGGAATAGCCCATAAGGATCTGTTCATCGCCGTTTTCCGCCGTCCTGCGCTTCATCGCGTCGAGGATATCCGGCGCGTGGGCGGGCAGGATCCGCTCGAGCGAAAAGAAATTTTCACAGTCCCAGGTCCCTTTGACCGGGATGCCGGCGGCGTTCAGCGCGTCAAGCGCCGCGAGGATGCCCCGGATGATGCGCAGATCCGAGCCGAAGCCCTGCGCATCCGGCGTATCGCCCCGGTAGGAATGATAGCAGTTTACGTGAAAGCCGAAAGCGACGTGGATTTTATAGTCCATAGGTATTTTCTCTCCCCTCTGTTTCATGCGGTTCAGCCGCTGCACCGGCGTCCGCTTACAGTCTCGGTTTCCCCGCGAGGAAGCGCGTGAGCTTGTTTTTCTCCAGCTTCACGTAGACGGCCTTGACCGGCGGAGCGATGGCGAACAGCACGCCCGAAAGGGTGAACAGACCGCTGGGATTGACGAATTTTGCGCCCTTTTCCAGCCCGTCGACCATTTTGCGCGCGACCAGCTCCGGCTGCTGCACCGGGAAGGGCTTCTCGAAGGGCTTCGGATTCGCCGCCTTGAAAAAGCCGGTGTTCGTCGCGATCGGATACAGGCAGGTCAGCTTGATATTCTTCGGCAGCTCATAGCGCAGGCCCTCCTGGAAGCCGTGCATGGCGAACTTGGAAGCGGAATAGATCGTATAGCCGGGGATCGCCATTTTGCCGATCGCCGAGACCGTGATGGCGAAATGCCCGCTGCGGCCGTTGAGATAGGCGCGGTATTTCTCATAGGAATAGATCGGCGAAAAGACGTTGGTCTCAAACAGGCGGGCCGTGCGGTCCCAGTCCACGTAATCCACCGCTTCATAGTAGGGGTAGCCCGCGTTCGCGTAGAAAATGTCGATGAAGGGCAGCGCCTCCACGGCGGAATCAAACACCGCGTCGACCGCTTCCCGGGAGGAAACGTCGATCTCCATCGGGATCACGTTGTCGCCGAAGCCCGTGATGCGGCTGACGTCCTTATCCACGGCGAGGATCCGGTTGGACGGCTCGGCGGCAAGGAGCCGGAGCACCTCGAGGCCGATCCCGCTGCCCGCGCCGGTGAGCACGACGTTTCTGTTTTTGAGCATAATGCATTCCTCCTTTTAAATTCTGTTTCTATTTTACCATATTCACGCGCGGCTGTAAATAACCAATTGCAATCCGCCCGGAAATCATGTATAATAGAAGCATCAACGAATCAGGAGGGCTTGCTATGGCTTATGAAACACTGTTTTCCCCGATCCGCATCGGCGCCTGTGAGCTGAAAAACCGCATTGTCATGGCGCCTATGCTCATGGGCATGGGGCAGTTTGACGGCACGCCGACGCAGAAGCTGATGGATTATTACGAGGAGCGCGCCAAAGGCGGCGCCGGTCTGATCATCACGGAGATCACGCGGGTCAACGACGTGACGGGCGCCTCGGCCTTCGCCCAGCTCTCCATGAGCCAGGATGAAAATATCTATTCCTTCCGTCCTTTTGCCGCGCGCATCCACAAGCACGGCGCGAAGCTCTTTGTGCAGCTGCATCACCCCGGCCGGCAGAATCTCGGCCTGCTGATCGGCACGGTGCCGATGAGCATCGCCCTCGACCGCCGCACGCCGAAATACGCGGAGCTGCTTTATAAGGTCGTGCCCGCCGGCAAGGTGCTGCTGCAGCATCATCTGGTGCCGCCGGTGGTGGCGCCCTCCAGATGCGAGCGCAGCTATTTCGCGGATTCCGTGGTCGTGCCGCTGACGAACCGCGGCGTCAAAAAACTGCGCGATCAGTTCATTGCGGCCGCGGCGCGCGTGCAGGCGGCCGGTGCGGACGGCGTGGAGCTGCACGCCTCCCACGGCTATCTGATCCAGCAGTTCCTCTCCCCCAACACGAATCACCGCACCGACGAATACGGCGGTTCGCTCGAAAACCGGATGCGCTTCCTGATCGAGATCCTGCAGGGGATCGAGGAACGCTGCGGCAAAGATTTCCCGGTGATCGTCCGGCTGACGGTCGATGAATGCTATGCGATGATCGGTCAGCCCGGCAAGGGCTATGCGCTCGACGAGGGCGTGGAAATGGCGAAACGGCTCGAGGCCGCGGGCGCGGACGCGATCGACGTTTCCTCCGCCGCCTACGACACCTTCAACTACTGGCTGGAACCGATGTCCTTCCCCTGCGGCTGGCGCGCCTACATGGCCAAAGCCGTCAAGGAGGCCGTCAGCATCCCCGTACTTGCGGCGAATCTGATCCGCAGCCCGGAGCAGGCGGAAAAGCAGCTCAGCGACGGCACGCAGGATCTCGTTTCCCTCGGCCGGCCGCACATCGCCGATCCGCACTGGGCGGAGAAGGCGAAAAGCGGGCATCCCGAGGATATTTCGCGCTGCATCTGCTGCCTCTACTGCATCCAGAGCATGCAGGAAAACGCCTACACCGGGGGCAGCGGCGGCTGCTCGGTCAATCCCTTCGTCGGCCGGGAAGCCACAAAGCTGAAGGAGAACGGCGCCGGCAGGCCGGCCGTCGTGGTCGGCGCAGGCCCCGGCGGGCTGATGGCGGCCCGGCTGCTCGCACAGCGGGGCTTCGCCGTGACCGTGTTTGAAAAAGAAGCCGCGCCCGGCGGTCAGCTCCGGCTGGCGGCGGCCGCGCCCGGCAAAGAGAAAATGCAGTGGTGCATCGACGACCTTGCGCATCAGGCGGTCAAGGCGGGCGCGCAGCTGCGTCTGGGCGAGGCGGCGACGGCGGAAACGATCGCCGCGCTGCAGCCTGCGGCGCTGATCTTCGCCACGGGCGGCGTCGCCCTGCGGCCGCGCTCGATCCCCGGCGTTGATCTGCCCCACGTTTACACCTCGACCGAGATCCTGAACGGCAGCGCGCAGCTCAGGGGCAAGGCCGTCGCGGTCATCGGCTCCGGCATGACGGGCCTTGAAACGGCGGAATTTCTCTGTGCAGAGAACCGCGTGACCGTGGTCGAGATGGCCGACACCGTCGCGCCCGGCACCTGGATGCAGCACGTGAACGATCTGCTGCCCAAGCTCGAGCAGGCCGGCGCGCAGTGCCTGACCGGCAAAAAGCTCACGGAGGACGATCTTCCGGCGCTCAAGGAGGCGATCGAACAGTTCCCGCTGCTCGAAAAGGTTATTCTTTGCGACTGCGGCCTTTCCAATGACCGACTGACGCAGTTCCAGAAGGAGGTCGGCGACAAGGTGGCCTTCACCGTGTATCGGGAAGGGGAATACCTGACGATCACGGTGACCGTGGGCGACATGAACAGATTCAGCAACTGACGATGATATCGGAAAGAACCATACACACCCTTGAACTGAACAAGATCCAGGCCATGCTGCGGGGTTATGCCGTTTCCGACTTAGGAAAGGCAACGGTGGAAGCCATCTCTCCGGC
>JAFWCS010000352.1 GCA_017534365.1 Clostridia bacterium
CACTGCACTACCCTGCCGCATGAGACAAAGATATCTCCTCCGATCAGGTACGGATGTTTTTTTTCGATAAACTCCTCTATAATGATCCTATGAGCGCGGGAAAAGGAAAGGACCGCGGGCCTGCGCCTCGGTGAAGCCCTGCGCGGTCATATGCGGGATACAGACGTCGATCAGATCGTCCATATCGCTGTAGGTGTAGGTCCCGTCGGCATAGCACCACTGACAGTAGTCCTCGTTGAGCGTGCCGTCCTTCTCTTTGCTGAGGATCGCATCCTCGAGCGGCATGCCGCAGCACTGGCAGACCAGCTGACGGGGCGAGCCCAGCAGCGTGTTGATCGACACGTGAAACAGCGCGGACAGGAGCTTGAGCGTTTCCGTATTCGGCACCGTTTCGCCGGTCTCCCAGCGGGAAACCGCCTGCCGGGTCACAAAGACCTTCTGCGCCAGCTCATCCTGCGACAGACCGTTTTTCGTGCGGAGCTCCAGAATGACGTCTTTCGTATTCATGTAATGACCCCCTTTGCCCTCATTCTACCATCGCGGCGGGAGAATTGCAAGCAACGCGCAGTTGCGCTTCAGACCCAGTCCGCTTTATATTTATCATAGATCTTTTTATAGACGATGACCAGCACGGGGATCCCGCCGATCACGCCGACGCCGAGCACAGGGCCGGCAAGCTCCGGATTGAAGAAGCCGAGGATCACGCTGAGCCAGAACACGCCGGAATAGGCGATCCACATTTTTCCGTTCGCCCGGTTGTAGGCGGGGATATCCTTGATCTCATCCTCCTTGATCGTGGAACCGGCATAAAACCACATCGGCTGTTTGCGTCTCCAGGCGAAAATGCCCAGCCCGGTGAAAAACATGCCGAGCGGGATCATGATTGCTGAAAAAATGATTTTTTCCATTGAACGCACCTCCGTTCTGCCACGATCATGCGGGAATCAGGCATAGCCGCCGTCCACGTATTCCCAGGCGCCGCCGGCGTTCCGGCCGAGCATCTGCTGGAAGTCCGTGTAATCTTCATCGGCATTGAAGCCCTCGGCGTCGGCGCCCTTCGCCGTGTGAAAATCAATATAAAAGACAATGATTTCCTCATAGCCGCGGTCGTATGCCGCTTCTTTTTTTGATTTCTCGTCGCCCGCGTACCTGACCGCGTTCAGCTTTGCAATGGATCCGTCCGCGCGGACCTTCTCCAGAATGAACTGCACCGCCGCGTCTCTGTCCGCTTCGGAAAACAGCGTGCTTTTCCCGATGTTGATCCTGGCCTGCGCGGTTTTATCCTCGGCAGGTCCCGCCGCCCGGCATCCGCCGGCCAGCAGAGCGAACAGGCACGCGAACAAAAGACAAACCGTTTTTTTCATCGGCGCTCCGTCTCCTTTCTTTCGCTCAGAATGCGTCGCGCACGGCCTGGGTAATCACGGGCAGCTTCTTGAACAAACCGCGGAAAAAGGCGATCAGACGCGCAAAGAAGCCGTGGTTGACGTGGACCGTCTCCGCTTCGGAGCGTGCGCGGATATTGCCGTAGGCGTCCACGACGACGGCCTGAATCTCAAAATCATCACGCGCCTCCTGCACCGTGCAGCTTGTGCCGGTCTCCGCATAGTCCTCATTGACGAGCCACTGCACCTCGCCGCCGTCCGGCAGGTTTTCCGCCGTTGCGGAGAAGGTGATCGTGGTGCGGTAATCCACTGTGATCTCTTTCTTGTAGCGGTCGATCTTCACGCGCGGCAGCGCCTTGAGCGAATAAACCGCCTCCACGGTCACGCCGCCGGGCGTGAGCTCGTAGGCCGCCCACCGGCCGGTGTAGCCGGGCTTCTCGGGCACCGCCGGCTCCTGGATCGACGCATCCTCCACCGTGTAAGGCACGGACGCCACCGTAACGCCGTCCGCCGTGAACACGGCCTGATAGGTTTCGATCCGGAACACCACCGTAACCGTCAGATCTTCATCCGGCATCACGTCGGGCACCGCCGGCTCCCATGCGGTGAAGCTGTAGCCGGTTTTTTCGGGCGGCGGCGGCAGCTGGATCGGCGCGCCGGCGTCATAGGACGCCGTGCTGTAAACGCCGCCGTCGAGCAGGAAGGTCAGCGTGCGGCTGGTTGCGGGGCGGGATTCGACATTGACGAAAAAGAAGGTCGTTGCGCCCTGATATTCCACGGTCACGGCCTGCGTGCCGGCCGCAGTCAGCGTTTCCGGCGTGCAGGTGAAGCCTGCCGTCACCGTCTCCGTGCGGCCGCTCGCATAGGTGGCCGTCAGCGTCAGACCGGCAGGATTCAGCGTATCGCCGACGTAATAAATCGTTTTTTCCGGGACGGACGCCACATCCAGCCGCACAGGCGTCGGAGATTCCACGATCACGCTGAAGGTCGCGGTGCGCCCGGCATACGTCACCGTGATCGTCTGCTCTCCGGGCGTATTCAGCGCCGTCGGCGCGCAGGCAAAGCCCGCCGTCAGTGTTTCCGTGCGCCCGTCCGCATAGGTTGCCTCTATGGTCAGGCCGGCGGGATCAAGCGTGTCGCCGGCGTCATAGGTCGTGCAGTCCGGCGGGGTCAGGACACGGATGCCCGTCACGTTCAGATCGATATCGCTCTTGACGGCAAAGCCCGTATACGGCTCGATGCCGTAGAGATTCACATAGTCCTCCACCGCCTCATCCGTCAGCCAGGCATTCGCGGCGAATTCGCCGTCGTTGGAACCGGTCCGGCCGAAGGTCACGGTCACGCCGCCGGCGCAGGCCACCGCATTGGCGCCGTCCTCCCGGCTGCCGCCGAGCGCGCGCACGGCGTCCGTCACGCCGTCCGCCGTGAGATAAGCGGTGTAGGCGTCGCTCTTGCCGCGGCCGCTGAGCATATTGAATTCACGATTAGAGGAGGACGTGCTGCCGCAGACGACGTAGCCTGACCCGGCGGCGGCAATCGCCGTCGCCGTGTCGTCATACAGACCTGCCAGCAGCTTCGTCCACACCACGGCGCCGTCCGCGCCGAGATGCGTGATCACCGCGTCGGAGCCGCCGCAGTAATACAGATCGGCAAACGCGCCGTCCCCCTGCACGGCGCTGAACAGCCGGTAATTGCCGGCCACGACGCAGCCGCCCGCACCGTCGCTCACGAGCGCGGGGAAGCTGTCAATGCCGGAGGAGGTCAGGGAATAAAACCACTGCCGGGTCCCGGCGGCGTCATATTTGAGCACCACGTCGTTTGCGTAGCGGTAATCCGCCAGACCGAAGGGGGCAAAATCAAGGTCGCTCGACGTGGTCTGCACGGAGAGGAAGACGTTTTCATCCGCATCCGCGGCAACGCCGATCACGCTTGCCGCGCGGCTGCCGTTGAGCGCGCGGTTCCAGAGCACGTTGCCGGACGCGTCGAAGGTATAGAGGATCGCGTTCGTGCCGCCCGCAGGCAGGTCGGCAAAGCTGCCGTCCGCCGCGTCGGAGCTGCCGCCGGCAACGAAGCCGCTGCCCCTGGCCGCAACGCAGGTGAACGCGTCCGTGCCGCTGCCGCCGAGGGCCTTTTCCCAAAGCTTGACGCCGTTCGCGTTGAATTTCACCATCAGCGCATCCATGCCCGCGTCGATCGTATGCGCCGGGCGGCCGGAGGAGCCGACCGTCACGATGCCGCCGTCCGCGAGCACAGCCACGCCGTCGATCGACATCGTCATCCCGCCGGATCCGCCGATCCCGCGGATCCACTGCCGGTTCAGATCGGCGTCATATTTCACAACAAAGCCGTAGGGCAAAGACCAGCCGGACTGATAAACGCCGGCAAAATCACCCGTCTTGCAGCGCGTCACGCCGCAGGCAACGAAGCCGCCGTCCGCTGTAGCCGCCGCATCGCGATACACCGTGAGCTCGCCGCTGCCCAGCAGATCGAGCGCGGCATATTGATAACTCTCCGCAGCGGCAGACACGCCGCACAGCGGCAGCAGGCAGACACAAGCTGCCAGCAGCAGTGCCAGCGCAGCAACAAAACACTTCTTCATATCATTGCCCTCCCTCGTTTTCTTTGGCAGCCAGACGCCGCTTGCGCCGGCTGATCGCACGCATGATATACCATAAAACCACCAGCGTCTGCATCACGGCCGCCACAATAAAGACGCCGTGCATCCGTTCCGCGCCGAAGGCCGTCCAAAAGCTGAGCGCCAGCGTCCAGACCAGCGCGCTGACCGCGCAGAAGCGCTGCGGCACACCCCACCAGAGCTTCATAAAGACGATCAGCGGAACACAGGCGACAGGCACGGCATAAAGGAAGATCCGCGCCGGATGCGGCAGCGGCAGCCGCAGCGCCGTCACGGCAAAATACAGGATGGAAGCGATCAGGAACACCAGACCGGCCGAAAGCATCGGGATGATGATCCGCTTCGGGCGCGACGGCATGCGGCGCATGCGCACAGGCGGCTGCGTCTCCGGCGGGGCGGCGCCGATCAGCGCGTCCACCGTCAAGCCGTAGAGTTCCGCGAGCTTCTGCAGCGTCACGATATCCGGCATCGCAGATCAGGATATCCGGGTCCG
>JAFWCS010000353.1 GCA_017534365.1 Clostridia bacterium
AAACGCGGCGCTCTCCCAAGCCGCCGCGCACGTCCCTGCCGAAAAACAGGATCTTCATTGCCAGATCCGGGCATTCGGTAAACGCCCGGATAAAGCGCTGAAGAATATCCTCTTCGGGGTTGCGTCGGATCGCGCCGATGGCGGCAAACAGGTCAAGGCAGTCGGAGCCGGTGGTGCGAAAGGTTCCCGCACCGTTTTCAGTATACGTTCTTGACGCTTCGTTTTTCAGATAATTCAGCATGATACTCTTCCTTTCTTTCATTCAGAATTCAAAACATTCGGCGCAAAGCACAAAAAACAACAATCATCTCGTAGCGGAAACAGGATTTCATTGGTTTGCTGCAGGTGCTTTTCTCCGTTTTTTCTTTCGCCGCTTGGGAACACAGTCCCGGCAAAGCAAGTTTACCCACTTGAAGCCCGGGCGTATTCGGGAAACCCCGTCAGGTCCCGCAAGGGCGTCGGAAAGAACGCCGCCGAAAAAACAAGGTGCATCTTATACTGCGATTGATACAGACATTGCGTCTGTATGATCGGGAAGTCCGTATGATTCGGTCAAGTTCCGGTTGCTGGCTGCACCTTTCAAATGCGGGGCTTTTTGCAGGCGCCCCGCAGGCCTAAACACGCTGCCGCTTAACTCGGGCATTTCAGCGAACCACAAACTACATTTTGGTGTAACCGCCCAAAAGAGGCAGAAAGCTATCGCCAGCGCGAGTGTTCTGGTCCACGTGTTTTCGAAGCGACGTTACCCTCCGCTTCGGCTTTTATCATCGGCACCGCGTCTGATACGGTGCGGAATGAACCATACAATCCGGCTTGCGGCAGAAAGCACCGGAACGACTGATGCTTTCCAGCGAGTGGGTCATTCAGATCCTGCTATCGGCACGCCCTATGCAAGCCGGACCCAAGGCACAATTGAATAGTAGGGCATCGCATCTGCGCAGCAGGACGCGTGACGCCCACCCAGACAATCCGTCATTGCTGTTTGTGCCTTTTGTGTTGCCGGTCACCCGGCCAAGACGCCGTTTCTGATATCCCTTTCGGGCAACCCGGGATTTCCGGGCCCCTTCTCAATTCTGAAGGAAGCGAAGAAGGCTGCTGTCAGCGTCTTTTATGCAAAGCGCATTTTTTTGCAAGCGGGAGTCGAACCCGCGGCAGCCTGCTTATAAGACAGGTGATCCCCTTTGGATCTATCGCAAATCCATCTGTTGCTGTCTGCGCTTTTCGATTGTCTCAAGGCACGATTGCGGGGTCAGAACTTACCTGACAAGGAATTACCGGTATCGCTGCATGTGCCTTTCAGTCAACAAGATACCGTTTGAGCTCAACCTCCGGGAATCGCACGCGATTGCTCCGGCATTCGGAGTAGTATAACATTGCTGCCGGTATCTTTTCCGCCGCGCGGTCGGTTTTCAAGACCGCCGCGCGGCGGGAGAAGCAAATCCCGAAAATAGGCTCCAATTGCCGTTAGGGGATCTGTTTACAAAACGCGGGGAAGACGTTCCTATTGCTTCTGCCGAACGAGCGCGGCCTCCGTACCCTGTCTGTCTTACAGATCCTGAATCCAGACAGACGATTACGATCTGCTGCGCCTCCGACCAACGGTCGATCGGCAGTTTTGCAGGAACCGGCTGTTCTTTTTACAGACATCCGTCCGTTCTCACCCGCACCGCTGCAGACAGGATCCCGAAAATAGGCTCCAATTGCCGTTAGGGGATCCGTGCGCGGTGCGGGAAAGGCGTTCCTATCCATAAGGCTGCTCGGCTTCGGCGCGGCGACGTTGTCTCTTTGTCCGGATGCGGAACATGGACGCGCTCTCAACTCCGAAACGTAAAACGCAGCAGTTTTGCAGGAACCGGCTGTTTTTATCAAACAGGGATCCGTCCGTTCTTCCCCGCGTTGAGGAACGCCGCGCGCAGAGTTACAGTCTGCCGCGCGGCGGCAGGTGCGGCTGAATAGGCTCCCATTGCCGGTGGGCAGCATCTGCAAGCAAATCTTACCATGCGAAGCGATAAAAATCACGGAAAAAAAGTTGCGAACTGTGGTTTTTCATCACAATTCGCAGCTTTTCTGGCGTATTAATCGGTTTTTGATCAGCTCAATGAAGGCGTCCGGCGCGGTCACCCTGATTTTGGGCCCGAAGGAGAGAATCCGGATCACCAGTTCGGTCTCGTCGTCCCGGTCGTAAAGCAGCGTCACGCGATACAGCGCGTCGCCGATGCGCTCGGTCTGCTTCTCAAAGTGGGCGAAATGGAGCATGACGCGTTCGAGCGCGTTGCGTTCATCCGTCACCTCAAACACGAGCGTTTTCATTTTCGACCGGCGATCGGTTTCATGGATCTGCCTGCCGTCGTAACGCTCGCAGGTCAGGATGCGCCCGACGTTGACGATCGCGCCGCCGGAATCCCGGGTCAGGATGCGGAACTTGTCGTCCTTTTCCGAATACTCGATCGTGTCGGCAAGAATGTGCATCTCGATGCGCGCCCCGTGCCGGTTCAGGAGCGTGACGCGCAGCGGATACTGCTGCCGGATCGAATCCAGGATCCGGCGGAAGCGGGCGATATAGGCCGGGTCTTCGTAATCGTCGCCGTCATTATACTGATCGTAGAGGATGTAATCCTCCTTTGTAAACAGCGGTTCCACGTCCTCGAGCCCCTCGAATTCGAGATCGAACAGCCGCACGCGGGGATCGAGCGAGATCGCCTTGAGCCAGCGCTTCTGCAGCTCGGTCAGCGGCATGGTGGGCCGGTGCCGCAGCGGGGTGGTCAGATCCGGGCGGAGCAGCGGCCAGCGCTGCGCCTTCAGCGCGGGCTGGATCGTCAGCACGCTCTCACCGAACGCCGTCTGCGCAACGATCTCGTTGAGCCGCCTGTCGTCTAGCGTGCCGTCGATGGCTTCGGCCAGGATCTTCGCGACGGTGTTGTAGTAGACGTTGTAAAGTTCACTGAAGATCATGCGCCGCCGCCCCCTTCCGTCAGGCCGTAGAGGCGATACATCTCTTCCAGATCCGCCCGGAAAATGCGTTCGGCTTCTTTGTTGGACATGGTAAGATCCGTGATGCGGCAGATGAACGTGCGCATCCACGGCAGCATCTCGTTGCTGTCAAAGACGTCCGCGCAGAAGCGGCAGTGATGCGCGTCCAGACGCTCCACCGTGCCGCAGCGCTTCTCACGTTCCAGCCGCTGCGGGATATGCTGCTCGTTGTCGTCATAATAAACCGTGAATTCCACATGCTCCGTTTCGCCGCGCTTTATGTATGCGCTCACGCCCCAGAGATGCTTCTGCAGCCGGTTGCCCCATTTGCGCAGCCTGTCAAACTGCGGGAAGGGTTCCCCGACCGTCACCTGCTGTATATAGTCGATGCGCAGGGTCATGATGGCGCCGGTATCGATGCGATAGGCCATCAGATGCTGCCGACCGCTCTGCACGCTGATCAGGATGCGCAGCGGCACCAGGCGGAATTCTTTCAGTTCTTTCGTGCGCTGGGAGACATTGCGGACGGTGACCTCCGCCTTCCGGCGCATCGCGTCAAACAGCGCGCAGAGGATCTCGCTGTCCAGGGTCTGCGTAATATAATGATGCTTGAAGGAAAACACTTCGTCCTCCGGCGGCACTTTATCGAGCAGGAAGGACCCGATGACGCCGCAGGGCGCGACCTCGGAGAAATAATTCAGCGCGTCGGTGCAGTCGAATTCCGCATCCGGCACCCGGCTGTAATAGACGGCTCTCCCCTCTTTGCGCGCCTGAACGATCCCTTCCGCAACGT
Organism: Clostridia bacterium; assembly: GCA_017534365.1. Taxonomy (GTDB): domain Bacteria; phylum Bacillota; class Clostridia; order Oscillospirales; family Acutalibacteraceae; genus CAG-177. Next base: position 3,764 of record JAFWCS010000353.1, read on the forward strand.
ACTCTTTCAGCTTTTTGCGCACGGTAGAGTCGTCAAAACCGTGCAGCGCGGCGCCCGCCGGAAGATACGCGTTCTGGATCTCGTCGCAGAGTTCGCGCACGGTCCGCTCGATCTCCGGCGAGCAAAGAATATCAAACAGGATGAAATGCAGCGTGATGTCGCCGTCCGTGAAGCTTCTCGTCTTCCATGCGCGGAACAGCGGATTGTGGCGGGAGCGGCGGCTGTCGATCGAGAGAAAGACGTTTTTGCCGTCCTCGGTCTGCCGGAAGCCCATATAGTCGCCGAGCCAGCTCTCCACGCGGCGGCGTTCGTCATCGTAGGAGCGCGCGCTTTTCTGACTGAATTCCGATCGACTTCGGAAACCGTAGACGTAGAAATCCCGCATATAATCACGGATCTTGTCAGAGTTTTTTATGAGCTCGCTGTAGGCCATGCGCGCACCTCCTTTCGACGGGATTCTTTGATTCAGATGCTGCAGCCGACGGTATAGCCTTCGTAAACCGCGTTCGGCAGGATGCCGCCGCCGTTGGAATCGCCGATGTTGTAAACCGCCGGATGCGCGTCCTTGAGCGCTTCATACAGCGCCGCGTCCGGCCGCTCGCCGACGGCGAAGACGACCGTATCCGCGCGCAGGGCGACCGTGCTGCCCGCGGCGTTGCGGCAGAGCACGGCATCCTCGGTGATCATTTCCGCGCGCGCGCCCGTCATCAGTTTGACGCCGAGGCCCTTCAGATGGCCGAGCAGGATCGTCTGCGCCGTCTTGCCGGTGTTGGCGGCAAGCTGCTCCGACAGCTCGACTACCGTCACGTCCCTGCCCTGCTTGCCGAGCAGCTCTGCGGTCTCGCAGCCGGTGGAGCCGCCGCCGATGACGACCACACGCTGCCCGGTCGGCGCGCCGCGCAGCACGTCCTTCGCCGTGATCGCCCGGTCTGCGCCGTCAAGCTTCAGGCGCACGGGCTGCGCGCCGGTGGCGCAGACGATTGCGTCCGCCTGCATGGCCAGCACCTCTGCGGGTGTGACCGCTTTGCCGAGATGCACGCGCACGCCTGTGAGCGCCAGCTGCCGCTCCAGATAGGGCTTGAGGAGCTTGAAATGCTCTTTGAACGGGGGCTTGTCGGCCAGATTGATCTGCCCGCCGATCTCGTTCGACGCTTCATACAGATCGACCGTGTGGCCGCGTTTTGCGGCGATACGCGCCGCCTCGACCCCGGCGACGCCGCCGCCGATGACGACCACGCGCTTCTGTTTCTCCGCCGGCGGGAGCGTCGCGTCGTTGTCGCCCCGCGCGAGCACGGCATTGCCGGAGCAGATCGCCCTGCCGCCGTGCTGAAGCTGATGATCGATGCAGTGTCCGCAGCCGATGCAGGGCCGGATCTCATCCTCCCGCCCTTCGGCGAAGAGATTCACCAGATCCGGCTGCACGAGCAGACCGTGGCCGATGAAAATAAAGTCGCAGCTGCCGTTGGCGATCGCGCGCTCCGCCTTCGCGGGATCCTGTGCCCGGCCGCCGCCGATGAGCGGCACGGCGCGCTTTTTCCCCGTCGTCAGCCGCAGGCCGGCGCTGACAACGCTGCAAAGCGGGACCGCCATGCAGTCCGGATAGGCCGATTCCGGCTTTTCGCGCTTGCCGGGATCGCTTGACCATTTGCCCGCGAGCACCTCGATCGCGTCCACGCCGGCCGCCTGCAGCTGCCGGCTGTAATAGATCCCGTCCGGGATGGAGATGCCGCCGTCCGGCCCCTGCTCCACCACGGAGAGCTTGACGAGGATCGCGAAGTCCGCGCCGCAGAGCTCGCGGGTGCGGCGGATGATATTCAGAAGGAAGCGGATGCGGTTTTTGCGGCTGCCGCCGTAGAGATCCGTGCGGATATTCGCAGTTGAGGATAAAAACTGCTGGCCCAGATAATAGCCGACGCAGTGGATCTCCACGCCGTCGAAGCCGGCCTTTTTGGCGCGCAGCGCAGCCTGCGCATACTTTTCTTCGATCGTCTGTATTTCTTCCACGGTCAGCGCGCGGGGCGTTTCGTTGCCCAGCCCCATCATGAAGGAATAGGGCATCGCCACGGCGCTCGGGCCGACGGGCTGCGCGCCGATGATCGCGCGGCGGGCGCCGCGGCCGGTGTGGGAGATCTGCAGAAACGCCTTTGCGCCGCCCTGGTGGATCACCTCGGCAAGCTGCGTCATGCCGGGAATGTATTTGTCGTCGTCGATCACAAGCATGCCGTTGGTGTTCAGACCCAGCGGCGTATCGACGCAGGTAACCTCCACGATGATCGCGCCGACGCCGCCGTTCGCGCGCGCGGCATAGTGATTGAGCACCGCTTGATTGACGAAGCCGTTGTCGGACTGGCTCATGCCCATGGCGGCCATGACCGTGCGGTTGCGCAGCGTCACGCTGCCGATCTTTGCGGGCGAAAGCAGATGCGGATACTTCGGATGCATAAAAATCTTCCCTTTCCTGTTTATTTTCTCTT
>JAFWCS010000354.1 GCA_017534365.1 Clostridia bacterium
TCATCGAAACGGCGGCCTGCGCGGGTCTTCCCCTGGCGGGGGAAAACAGGAATCCCGCGCTGGCAACAACGCGGGGCGTCGGCGAGCTGATGCTGGCGGCGCAGCGCGGCGGCGCGAAGCGGATCCTGCTCGGTCTGGGCGGCAGCGCCACAAATGACGGCGGGATCGGCGCGGCGTCCGCACTCGGCTGGCAGTTTCTGGATGCGAACGGCGCGCCCGTGGAGCCGATCGGCGCAAATCTGCTTGCGATCGAAACCATCCTTCCGCCGGAAGCGCCGTTTCCCCTGCCGGTGGAAGCGGCCTGCGACGTGGAAAACCCGTTCTGCGGCCCGCACGGCGCGGCGTATATCTTCGCCCCGCAGAAGGGCGCGGATCCCGCTATGGTCGCGCAGCTCGACGCAGGCCTGCGGCAGCTCGCGGCGGTGATCGCGCGTGACTGCGGCGTCAACGTCCTTGAGCTTCCCGGCGCAGGCGCGGCGGGCGGCTTCGGCGGCGGCGCAGTCGCCTTCTTCAGCGCGGCGCTGAAAAAAGGCGTCGACCTCGTGCTGGACGCGGCGGGCTTTGACGCAAAAGCAACCGAAGCGGATCTGATCATCACCGGCGAGGGGCGGCTGGACGGCCAGTCCGCCGACGGCAAGGTAATCTCCGGCGTGGCGAAACGCGGCGCGGCGGCGGGCAAACCCGTGATCGCCGTCTGCGGCTGCAAGGGCGACGGCTGGGAACGCATTTTTGATTGCGGCGTCACCGCGGCCTTTTTCAGCACGGAAACGCCCAGACCCATGGCCGAGCTCCTGCAAACCTGCCGCAAGGACCTGATCGACGCGGCCAAACGCGCGGGGGCAGAACTGTTTCATATTTGATAATAAAGCGATAAACATTATTAAAAGCGGCGGATGTTTCCGCCGCTTTTTTTCGTTGCTAGGCGGAAATGTTAAAAATGCTTTGCGGTTGCAAGGCAAAAAACGGGATCTTTTGCATTCCCGAAACGGAGGTGACGTATGAAACGCCGGTTTCAAACCGGCCTGCGCCTGCTGCTTGCGCTCTGCCTGCTCCCGTCCTCCGCCGTGCCGGGCGGCGCTGCCGCCGGCCTGCGGAAAGGTGACGTGATCCTGTCCGTCAACGGCGCGCCGGGCTCCGGGTGCGCGACTGCGCGGCGACGTGGACGTGCTCAGCTCCTATTTCGGCTACACGATCCAGAATGAACGCGGCAAGCCGACCAACAGCGAATTCATCGCCATGATCAGCGACAACCTGAAGCTCCGCATGAAAACCGTATAAGACACAAAAAGGCAGGGAGCGGAAAAACCCGTTCCCTGCTGGTTCTTTCTTGTTAATTATCAATTTCCGCATCCGGGGCCGCCGCTGCCACGCGATCCGTCAGCTCCTGCCACAAGCGCTTATATTCGACAAATCGATCGGTGACGAGAACCTTCAGCTTCCAGCCTTCGCTCCGCTCCAGTGTCAGCGCCCGTCCAAATAATCCATAGCGCTTGCAGCGGATCGCCCGCACCTGCGCATAGGGGATTTCCACATCCGCAAATACAAACCCGAACCGTGCGTTTCGGAAGCAAAACGAATCCTCCCGCAGCGTAATCTCCTGCTGCGCCTCTTTCCGTTGGGCCGCAAAAACAAAGGCCAGCAGCAACAGGGCGACAGCATTGAAAGGGAGCAGGAGCAGCCGCAAACGCAGCGCCAAAAGGCAGACGTTCATCAGCGCCAGTATAAAAGCGGCGGGAACGATCGTCAGCGACGCCTCCTGCGCACGGTTTTTGGAAAACTTCATTGCGGCGATTCCACCTTCTTTTCTTTTTCCGTCTTCCGCAGCGGGGTGGCATAATGGATCGCCTGCACGGGGCAGACCGCCATGCATTTGCCGCAGCGGATGCATTCCGTGCTGTTCGGCGTTTTCGACGGATCGACGCCCATCCCGCAGGCCGCGGCGCATTTGCCGCAATCCACGCAGGCGGCTGTATCCGTCCGCATCTGCAGCAGCGCCACGCGGTTGAAGAGCGCATACAGCGCGCCGAGCGGGCAGAGATATTTGCAGAACGGGAGATAGAGGAGCACGCTCGCGAGCACGACGCAGCCGAGGATGCAGGCCTTCCACATGAAGCGGCTGCCGAAGAGCGCAAACAGGCGGGTGTCCGAAAAGGCCAGCAACAGACCGGCAAGCGTGCCGGACGGGCAAAGATATTTGCAGAATACCGGCGTGAGCTTCACGAAGAGCGGCAGCACGATCACAAGCAGCACCAGCACGGCATATTTGACGAAGCGCAGATACTTATCCGCGCGGAAGGTTCTGATCTTTTTGACAAACGGGATCTTATGCAGCAGATCCTGCAGCAGCCCGAAGGGGCAGAGAAAGCCGCAGACAGCCCGCCCGAGCAGCGCCCCGAAAAAGAGCAGCAGCCCAAGCACGTAATAAGGGATTTTAAAGCTGTACGCAGACAGGGCGTTCTGCAGCGCGCCGATCGGGCAGGCGCCGACCGCCGACGGGCAGGAATAGCAGTTCAGCCCCGGCACGCAGACCGCCTTGGTCGGGCTTTGCGAAACGCGCCCGGTGAAAAAGCCGCGGAAATCGGCGTTTTGCAGCAGCGCCGCAACCGCCTGCACACCCAGTCGTTTTTTCTCATCCAATGCCGATGCACTCCAGACATACGGTGATTGCTTTGGCGAGCACGGTTGCCGGCTGCCCCTGGGCGCAGCCGACGGCAAGCAGCGCCGCGCCGAGCGCAAGCAGCGCAAACAAGATCCGGCGTTGTTTCATTTCGTCACCCCTGCAGATAGGTTAAAATGATGCGTTCCCATTCGGTGCCGGATTTGCTGCCGATATAGGGCTCCTCGCTCAGAATATGCCCCTCCCCGTCGAGGAAGACGGTCGTGGGCACATAGCCGGTATCGAAGCGGTTGAACTGCGCGTTCCCGCTGACAATCGGATAGGTGATGCCCAGACGGGTCACGGTGCTGTTGACGTCCGTGGCGGGCGAGGTGGTCACGCCGAGGATCACAAGGCCCTGCCCCTGATACTTCGTATAGAGCTTCTGCAGATCCGGCATTTCGCCCACGCAGGGGCCGCACCACGGCTCCCACATGTTGACCATGATCACTTTTGCCCCGGCAAAATCCGCGGATGCGACCGCGTTGCCGTCCATATCTGTTGTGGTAAAGGTGAAGGTCTCGCCGGTCCGCTTCGTCGTCGGCGCGGTGGTCGGCACGGTGGTCGGCACGGTCGTCGGCTTTGTGGTTGTCGGCTTCGTTGTCGTCGGTTTTACGGTTGTCGGTTTTGTGGTCGTCGGCGTCGTTGTCGGCTTTGTCGTTGTCGACGGTTTCGTTGTCGTCTGCGTCGCAGTCGGCTTTGTCGTTGTCAGCACAGCGGTCGGCGCGGTTGTCAGGACCGTTGTCAGCGCGGAAGTCGGATCGGTTGCCGGCGCGTTTGTCGGCACGGATTCCGCCGTAGTATCCGGTGCCAACGGGTTTGCGCGTGTGTCGCCCTGCTTTGCACCGCAGCTGCAAAGCAGCAGGAGCGCAGCCAGCAGCAGGCAGCCGATCAGTCGTCGTTTCATGCGTTGTTCCCCCTTGTGTGTCTTTTATTCTATTATAGCATGCAGAACAGATCCTGTCAACAAACAGCGGACGCCATGCGTTCGGCGCATTTCCTCCCCGGGCGTCTTTTCCCGGACGCGCCGCGCGGGATCCATCGCTTCGCTCGGGACGGCAGGGCGTTTTCGCGGCACGGCCTTTGGAACAGGTGAAAACAGCCTCGAAAAAAGCGGAAACAACACCCCTGAAAAAAATTTGGAAAAGGGCTTGATTTTTCGTCAGGAA
>JAFWCS010000355.1 GCA_017534365.1 Clostridia bacterium
CGCCGTCCGCGCGCAGCTGCTCGCGATAATCCCAATAGGTGCCGCTCTTGAGGAACAGCACTTCGGGCCGGTTGAGCATGCCCCAGCGTCTGTATTTTTCGTATTTTTCGTTGGCGTCGGCAAGATGCTTGTCAAGCGCGTCGATATAAGCCTGGCGCTGCTCCTCCGAAACGTTGTGATCCTTCGGCTCAACGAGCAGGCAATAGCGCGGCGGCTTCGTGGAGAAATCCGCATAGTAGCTGAATCCGACAAATTCATTCTTCATATCATCCGAAGTCTGCATTGCGGCGGATTCGACCATCTGCGTCGTCGTCTTTTCGTTTGCGACGTTCATGCTCAGGTTCTGGCGATACATCAGCTCCACGCGCGGGGTCTTGTTATAGAGCTTGGTGATATGGACCACGTCGGCGATCTTGTAACGATACAGGCCGGAGAGATTCGAAATCACGAGCTCATAATTCTTGCCGACCTCCACTTCGTCCATCAGCAGCGGACGCACATCGTCCTTCGCGCGGACCTCGCCTTCCTCGATCGGCAGGAACTCAAAGAAGACGCTGTGCGGCAGCAGGCAGCTGTCGTTGGCGTTGAGCTCCACAGGCGTTGCAAAGAAGCCCTCCGCGGCGGCGTAGCCCATATTATGCAGCGGGATATCCTCGCCCAGGGCGCGGCGCAGCTTGGCAATATAGATCGAAAGGCTGGAGCCCATCATGCCGTAAGCCCACATGAGCTTCGGCCAGATACGCGGCGCGATCGGCGTGTCAAAGCCCTTTTGGAATTCGGCGCGCAGCTCGGCGGCGCGTTTCGGGTTGGGCTTGAACTTCTTCTCATACTTCTTGCGCAGCTCGGGCGTGCAGCGGATCGAGGGATTCAGCGTGCCGTGCTCGATATCGTCGCAGAGCATCTCCCAGTGATCCTCGAGATAATCAAACATCGTCGTCAGCAGCGTGATCACCATCGAGCCGATATAGCAAACGTCCGTGTGCTCGAGCGCGAAGCGCAGCTGGAGATAGGACATATCCATCTCTTCCTCATGCTCCGGCTCAAGGAGCGAATACGGCGAGGTGCAGAAAAACGGAATGATCGTTTTGAGATACGTCAGCGGGATCTGCGCGGCGCCGTTGCAGCGCTTGCCGTCCGCCAGACGTTTGCCGGTGAGCACAAGCACCAGCGGACCCATGGATTTCGGCAGATGCTGATTCTTATGCTTTTTCAGCCAGCGATTCGCGACGGCGACGGAAACGGAGAAGCCGATGCACTGCATCTTCCACAGGTCGCTCACGCTCTTGGGCACGATCTTCGGCTTGCCGACGCTGCCGGAGGAGGAGCAATAACGAATATTGCGTCCCGAAAACATCAGGCGATCCTCGCGGTTGTTGATCATGCGGTCCACGTAAGGCGCATAGTCGTCATAGGTCGACAGCGGAACGATGCGCTGATAATCCTCGATGGAGTGCACGTCCTTCAGATGGATCTTTTTGCCGTATTCACAGTTTTTGTTACGATTGACGATTTTTTTGAGCAGGTGTCTTTGCGATTTCATGGGGTCTTTGGTAAACAGGTCAATCTCCCAGAGTGAGATATTGCCCAGGAAGATCCCGAGATCCGAAAAATGCATCACTCATCCATCCCTATTATAATATTATTAAACGAATTCTAACATAGTTTGACATAAAAGTCAATGTACAAAGAGAATCATCTGTATATTTATAGTCAGGAAAGGCTGAAGATTTCGCCGCAGTCGGCAAGAATCCTGTCAAGCGAACCCGGCGCGAAGGGAGAGCCGATCCCGGCCTGCACCGTCAGCGCCTCAAAGCTCACGCTGCCCGAATCACGCAGGAACTGCAGATACCGCGCGAGCGCCGCCTCATAATCATGCAGCGACAGCGAAAAGAAGCCAAGCGCGACGCACTGCGCCAGACAATAGTCGATATAATAAAACGGCGATTCGTAGAGATGCATCTGATACTGCCAGCGCGTCCCCTGCTCCAGATACGGGATCCCGTCATAGGACAGATACGGCCGATACGTTTTCTCAAGGTCGGCATAGACCGCGTTGCGCTGCGCCGGCGTCAGCTCGGGATGCTGATACACCGTATGCTGGAAGGCGTCGACGATCACGCCGTACGGGATGAACGACAGCGCGTCGATCGTATGCTTCCTTCGATACGGCTCAGCGCCTTCGCCGAAGAAGCGCTCCATAAACGGATGGCAAAAGAATTCCATGCTCATCGAATGGCATTCGCAGGTCTCCATGCCGAGCGGCAGGTCGGAGGGAACGTCATGACTGAACGCAACGTCCGCGTGCAGCGCGTGGCCGAATTCATGTGTGATCGTATCAATATCCGCGGCGCTCCCGTTGAAATTGGCCAGAATAAACGGCTGCTTATACAGCGGGAAGGTCGTGCAGTAGCCGCCGCCCCACTTGCCCTCGCGCGCCTCCACGTCAAAGGCCTCCGCCGCCAGCATCCGACGCATGAAATCGCCGATCTCGGGGCGCATCTGATCATACATCTGCTGCGCCTGCTCAAAAATCTCCGGCGTGCCGATCACGGGCGCAGGCGTTTTGCCCTTGACATTGATCTCATTGTCATAAAACATCACGCGCTCCCAGCCGAATTCCTGCCGAATGGACTCTTTCATCCGGGCAACGGCAGGCACGAGCTGCGTGCGCACGCTTTCACGAAAGGCGGCAACCATGCGTTCATCATAGTCGATGCGCCCCATGCGTGCATAGCCGAGCGCAATGAAATTCTCAAAGCCGAGCTTTCGCGCGATCTGCGTGCGGATCTTCACCAGCGCGTCGAAAATCTCATCAAAGGATCCGGCGTGCGCTTCCATTCCGCGGCCGATCGCTTTCGCGGCGCGGCGGCGCACGTCCCGGTCGGAATCCTCCAGCTTGCCGCGCAAAACAGACAGCGGCATTTTTTGGCCGTCAAATTCAAACACCAGATCGCCCATGAATCTTGAATAACGCGTCACCAGCGCGTTTTCCGCCGCGAGGTCGTCGATCACCGCATCCGAAAACGTTGTTTGCGACAGTTCAAAGCCGGCGAACACGCGCGCGGGGATCAGCTCCTCCGCTTCTTTGCGGAAGGGAGAGGCCAGCATCGCTTTTTCATAGCGATGCTGCAGCTGGGAAAACAGCGGCATCGTTTCGTCATAATAATCCATTTCCGCGCTGTAAAAGGGATCGCGCGTATTCAGCGTGAAACGGCAGTTTGCCAGCGCGCAGGCGGTTTCGATCTTTTTATATAATTCAAGAAACTCCAGTCTGGCCTGCGCCAGATCCGCGCCGCTCTGCGCCCCGGCGATCGAGCGCAGGATCGTTTCCGCTTCGGCGCGCGCCTGCTCGATCGTATATCGTTCATAAGGGATCTCAGATACTTTCATATGGATCGTTTCTCCTCTCGATCAGGAAGAAGCCGCGCCCTCCGGCGCGGCTTCCGCATCAGAACTCGATGTAATTGCCCAAAAATGCCAGAACACTGTCCCAATAAAGATCATTGTGGAAATAGGCTGAAGCTGCGTGGAACGCGTCCGGCACGCTCAGCTTTCCTTTTTCGGCGACGCAGGCGTTATAAAGCGGCTCCATCATGGAATAAGGCACGAAGGTGTCCGCCTCGCCGTGAATGAAGAAGGTCGGCGTCTTCGAACGCGCGACCGACTCGATCGGCGAACAGGCTTTGAAATCAAAATTATGATGGACGTGCTTGGAAATGCCGTTGATCAGATGCAGGAACGGGAACACCGGCAGATGGAACATCGTGCCGATCTGCGAAGCGTATTCCTCCCAGCAGCTGGTGTAGCCGCAGTCCGCAACGGCTGCGACGACATTTTCAGGCAGCGGATCGC
>JAFWCS010000356.1 GCA_017534365.1 Clostridia bacterium
GAATGCAGCGCCGCAACGGACGTCTACGCCATGGGCGCGGTGCTGTATCAGCTGCTCACGGGCTTCCCGCCGGAGAGCGCTGCCCAGCGGCAGCGCGGCCGCGCGCTGACGCTGCCGGAGGATCTGCCGCCGCGGGTCCGCGACGCCCTGTCCAAAGCGCTCGCGCAGGATCCGCACGACCGCTTCGCCGACGCGGATCAGCTGCTCGCCGCGCTGGAGGAAACCCCCGCCGCCGAACCGCAGAAGAAAAAGCGCGACGGGAGGGAGATCCTGCGCCGTGTGGTAATGTGCGCTGCCATCCTGACGCTGGTCATCAGCCTGGGCGTGCTGATCAATTATTATATTCTCGCGCCGAACCGCGCCATCCGGCAGGCCAAATCACTCGCGGAGCTGCTGGTCACGCAGGCGGAGGAAACCGAAGACCCCTGGCCCGCCATCCGCGCGAAATATCCGGACGTTGCGTTCCCGGCCGGGATGAATCCCTCCTTTGCCGATCTCTATGCCCTCAACAAGGATCTTGCCGGCTGGATCTCGATTCCCGCGCTGGATATCAATTTCCCCGTTTTGCAGACGGATGACAACGACTATTATCTGCGGCGGGATTTCTACGGCAAAAGCACCGCCTACGGCAACCCCTTCTTCGATTTCCGCAATCATCTGGATACGCTGGACCGCAACACCGTGCTTTACGGCCACAACATGCGCCATGACGACAAGCTCTTCGGCACGCTGGAACGCTTCCGCGACCCGGCGACCTTCGTCGAATCGCCGCTGATCGGGTTGAGCACGCTCTATGCGGATTATACCTTCAAGGTCTGCGCCGTCTTCGTCACCAACAGCGTCGCGGCCGACGACCACGGCGATATCTTCAACTATATTTTCACCGAAACGGATGCCGACGGCTTCCGGCGTTATCTGTCTGAGCTGAACAAGCGCAAGCTCTATGACACGGGCGTGGGCATCGATCTGAACGACCGCCTGCTGACGCTCTCCACCTGCTGCTACGATTTCAGCAACGCGCGTCTGGTCATCGTCGCGCGCCTGCTGCGCACGGGCGAAAGCGCGGCCATCGACCCCGCCGCCGTGCAGGTGAACGAACGGCCGAAATATCCGCAGGCTTATTATGACGCCAATCGCATGGACAATCCCTTCCTCGGCGACGAGGATCTGTTCCCGATGGATTAACGCACTCTGCCGAAAGGAGGCCCCTTCATGGCGCAACCGCAAAAGCAGACGCGGCGGCAGCCGCGCTTCCAGCAGATCACCGTCATGCTGCTCATGACGGCGTTTCAGCTCATCTGCGCCGCCTGCGTGCTCTGCAGGCAGGAAACGCCGGAGCTGTCCACCGTTTATCTGCTGATCGGCTACATCGCGGCGGAATGGATCTATCTTCTGATCGGCAACCTTGTCACCGGCAACGATTATTTTGAGCTGGAGGCAATCGCCTTTTTCCTCTCCGGCCTCGGGCTGACGCTTTGCGCAAGCTTCAGCGAGGCCTTCGCCTTCAAGCAGCTCGTTGCGATCGGTCTGGGCCTTGCCGTTTATCTGCTCATTTTACTGCTGATCAAAAATATGTATGTCGTCCGCTGGCTGCGCTATCCCGCGGCCATCGGCTCCATCGGCGTGCTTGCGCTGAATCTCCTGCTCGCGCAGGTCCACAACGGCACGCTGAACTGGATCGATCTCGGCCCGGTCTCCATCCAGCCCTCGGAGCTGGTGAAGGTCGTGTTCGTCTTTGTCGGCGCGGTCACACTCGAAAAGCTGCTCTCCACCCGGGCGCTCTGGCTCTATATCGGCTATGCGCTCGTCTGCGTGGGCTGCCTGTTTCTCATGCGTGATTTCGGCACGGCGCTGATCTTCTTTTTCA
>JAFWCS010000357.1 GCA_017534365.1 Clostridia bacterium
GTTCATCGGTGAACACGGCAGTTACGGCCTGCCCCAAAGCGTTTTTAAGCGCGTCGGCATACCCTTCGTGCGTCAGTTTAATAAAATACGCTGTCGCGTCGGAATTCAGCAAATCGGGCCAGTCCGTACCCGATCCGATTTCGTGCCCGATTATGTATTCGGTTACGGCCGTATCCGCCGCAACGCGGAACGGTTCCTCAATCATCTCTTCATCCCGGATAAAAGCAGCCAGAACGTCCGCGGAGGATTTTCGATAAACTTCGCCGGCGGAAAAGAAACGCTCGGAAACCTTCAATACCTGCCGGGCGTATTCGGGATGATCCCGCAGAACTCTGCCGCAGGCGCCGCCGGAGGGCCAGCCGCCCTCATCATAGAGCCAGCAGCGCATACCGCGGGCGCCAGCCTGTTCAATCGCATAGGCACAAAGAGCAAAAAATTCCTGTGAAAGATAGTCCGGCTCAAGGCGTGTCGGCATACTGTCCGGCCGGAACGCCTTCGGTTCAGGCAGAATGTAAAAAGCGCGGATCCCGAGGCGTTGCATCTCAGCGAGCTGCGCGTCAATCAGATCGTGCGTGCATACATCGTTCCATACCCAGATGTAAACCGGCGCACAGGACACATCGGGAGAAGAAAAACTGTCTTGATTGAATTTGTGATTGTGGTTCCTCATGCAATTACCCCTGCCGCGTTATACGGTTTTATCGTAACGGCCTTGTTTTTTCAACTGATTCGCAAAGCACTGAAGCATAACGACCATTATGACATAAAGCACCGCCAGAAGAACCGGATAGGCCTGCATCCCTGCCGTTGAGCTGATGAGGCTTACCAGCGGCGGCGCCAGCATAACGCCGATGTAAGCAAAGGCGATTTGCGAGCCCATAATGGATTGAGATACATCTCTGCCGAAATTGTGCGGCGTTAAATGAATCAGATTCGGATAGATTGACCCGTTGCCCAGGCCCACAAGGAACAAACCGGCCACCGAAACCGTGCCCGGCAGCGGCAGCAGAATGAGGAGAACGGCTGGTGCGATGATTACCGCGCCGATTCCGATGCGCCGCCATGTTTTGATTTTTTCGGAGAGCAGTCCGGAAACGAAGCGTCCCAGCGACATGCCCGCATAATAGATTGTCAGGGCAAGCGCGCCGTGTCGGGCGTCAAACCCTTTTTCGGTTACCAGATATGAGCTGCCCCATACTCCGCAGGCATACTCAATCGCGTTCGTTGCCAGCATGATGACCCACACCTGCCGCACCGTTTTTCTCCTGACCATTTGCATCAGCGTGAGGTTGACGACCGGTTCTTCTTCTGCAGATTCAGCGGAGCCGCCTTTTTCCCAAAGCGGGACGGACAAAACCAGCAGCAGTGTAATAACTGTCTGCACGAAAAACGCATAACGGTAACCGCTGCGCCAGCCGACACGAGCCAGCGCCGCTGCCATAAGATAGGGGCTGAGTGAAACGCCGACGCCATAGAAGCAGTGAAGAAAATTCATATGACCGGCTTTAAAATGAAGTGCCACATAATGATTCAGACCGGCGTCAATCGCGCCGGCGCCGAGGCCGAGAAGAACGGCCGTCGGAATCATAAAGCCAAAACGCGGTGCGAAGGAAAGCCGAGCAGCGCCGCGGCCGTCATCGCCGTGCTGATTGCCGTAGTTTTCGCCGTGCCCATCTTATTGAGCACGCGCGCGCTGAACAGACTTGAAAGCACCGTGCAGCCGGAAATCAGAATTGTGAGAATACTCACCGATTCGAGCGGCACGTTCAATTCCGTATGCATCGCAGGCCAGGCGGACCCGATCAGGGAATCCGGCACGCCCAGCCCGATAAACGCGATATAAATCACGGCAGGCAGACAAGCGTAAAGCAGCTTTGTTTTATCTCCGATTTTAATCTTCTTGTCTCTTTCTGAATTCATAACCAATTCCTTTATTTGCAAAACCGAACTTTGTCCGGTTATTGATGATCAACCTTCAACAAAACATTCTGTTTATTTAATATCTTTTGTATTTCAGCCCACGTTTCTTCATCAAAGCGACGATCCTTGTAATATAACTGTTTGTCTTCATCGGTTATGTGTTTTATTGGCTTACACGGATTTCCGACAGCGACAACTCCCGAGGGAATATCTTTTGTAACAATGCTTCCCGCGCCGATAACCGTATTGTCTCCGATATGGACACCCGGAAGCAAAACGGCGTTTGCGCCGATCCATACATTGCTTCCGATGGTTATTGAAATACCGTATTCGTATCTTGTGTTTCTTATTTCGTGATGAATCGGATGCCCTGCGGTGATTATCGCAACATTAGGCCCGAATTGCACGTTGTCGCCGATTTTAACCTTTGCAACATCAATGATAATACAACCGCTGTTAGCATAGAAATTGTTACCGATTTCAATATGCTTGCCATAATCGCAGCGAAACGGAGGTTCAATGTATATACTTTTTCCGTGTTTTATTCCCAGCAGTTTAAATAGCAGGTATTCTTTGGGAACATTAAACGGAATAGAACGGTTAAATGAGCGAAGAAGCAGTTTGGATTTAAATTGTTCTGCCAGAACAGAAGCATCGGAAATATAAGGCAATTCCACATCGCGGCGTTTTTTGTGTTTTTTCATAGTAAATCCCCGTTTCATCAAATCCCGGTTTGTTGAGCTCAGTATATCACGAATCCTCCGTTTCTTCAACCGCAATTTCGTACACATCATACGCTTCCTCCGGCTTTACTTTCAGCTTCGTTGACAGAAACTTTTCTACGTTAAATACATTCTTCCTGAAATATCAATATTTAATTCAAAATGCGAGGGTTCGAGTCCTGTAAAGTCAGAAAAACGGTCAAAAAGTTGCACCGAAAATCAAACCTGAAAATTGCCTCTAAAAAGTATGAAACCCCTTGATACACAAGGGGTTTCAGTGAAAGTTGCACTTTCGTACAACAAAGATGGAGCAGGGTACGGGAATCGAACCCGCCTCTAAAGCTTGGGAAGCTTTCATTCTACCGATGAACTAACCCTGCAAATATTTTTTGATAGTGTTACAAATAAACTGACATTTTCGGATTTTTGCCGTTTGGGAATGCCGGGAACCCTTGACACGCCTGCAGGTTCTCAAAGGTGCTACATAAGCTTGGGAAGCGTTCGTTCTGCAGATGGACGGGCGCAACACACAATGCAGCGTATACCTATTTTAACAGGTATTTCGAAAAAGTCAAGGGGTTTTCTGCGCGGAGGCGAATTTTTTGCGTGATCCGCGCGGCGGTGAAACACGCCGTCAGCGCTATGCGGAATTCATGGCCGGCCGTGGGTATACGGTTGCTGCCGGGCGTGCGACGCGCACGGTGTGATTTCAAGGCGGCAAGCATGTATGCTTGCCCTACGGTGCGGCGGCGCCGGGATGGGGAAACACGGCGCCGCCGGGGAGGGAAAAATTATTGTTTGAAATACTGCGGCAGATAGGCCTTATGCGCTTCCTTCAGCTCGTTGAAGCAGTTGACGGCCTTTTCCCAGTCGCCGATCAGCGGATGCACCAGCAGACCCTTGAGCGCGTCGGCGTCGCTGCCGGAGATCGCGGCCTTGACCGCGTATTTTTCATAGCACTTGACCACGCGCATCAGGCTGACGATATGGTCGTTGATATGCTCCGTCACGGGCACGGGGGTCGCGCCGTCCGACCCGATGACCGCCGCGATTTCGCAGATGTCGTCATCCGCGAGGAAGGGCAGCGTGCCGTTGTTTTTGATATTGACCACGTGGACGTCGCGCTTGTCGTTGGCGATGGAATCAATCAGCGACACGGCCGCGAGCGAATACTTGTGGCCGCCGCGCTGATCGAGCAGCGCTGGCTTGGTGACGACGTTTTCATCCTGATACATCTCGAGCAGCTGCTCCTCGATCTCCATGCAGACCTGCGCGCGGGTCTTGCCGCCCTCGCGCTGGTGCGCGAGCTTGGCCTCGCGGCAGTAATAATACTGCAGATAGGAGGACGGGATCGCCTGAATCGTGCGCAGGCAGTCCATCGAGAAGCCGTCGTCCTTGATATTCGCCATGACCTTCGGCGAAAAACCGGATTCGATCAGCCCGGGCAGCAGCTCTTTGCCGTCCTTTTTCACGCTGGTGATCCAGCTCAGATGGTTCAAGCCAACGTAGGTGATCTTCGCATCCTCGCCGACGATCTCCTTCATATCGTCCAGCATGTCGATCGGCACGTTGCACAGGCCGATGTTTTTGACGTTGGTGTGGTTGAGAATGAACTCCGTGATGATGCCGGAGGGATTCGTGAAGTTGATCAGCCACGCGTCGGGGCAGATCGCTTCGATCCGGTCGCAGATATGTTTGATCACGGGGATCGTGCGCTGCGCCTTGAAGAAGCCGCCGATGCCGGTGGTCTCCTGCCCGATCAGATCGTATTTCGCGGGGATGCTCTCATCCAGATGGCGGCAGGGCAGCATGCCCACGCGGATCTGGGTCACAACGAAATCCGCCCCCTGCAGCGCGGTGTCCAGATCGTCCGTAAAGACGGTCTCGCAGTCGCAGTTTGCGTGTTTCAGCATGCGCAGGCAGAGGTTGCCCACGATCGTGCGCTTGCGCTCGTCGATATCCATAAAGGAGATTTTTTTCAGCTTCAGGCTGTCCTTTGCTTTCAGA
>JAFWCS010000039.1 GCA_017534365.1 Clostridia bacterium
AAAAAGACCGTGATCAACATGACGAATCACGCCTATTTCAACCTTGCGGGCGCGGGCGATATCCTTGCCCATACGCTGAAAGTCAGCGCCGACGCCTTCACGCCGACCGACGCCGACAGCATCCCGACCGGCGAAGTGCGCCCCGTGGAGGACACGCCCTTCGATTTCCGCGCCGCAAAGCCGATCGGGCGCGACATCGGCGCGCAGGATCCGCAGCTGCTGCAGTGCCGCGGCTACGACCATAATTTCTGCCTGAACGCGGGCGACGGCCCGGCCGCCGAGCTCTATGACCCCGCGAGCGGCCGCCTGCTGCAGGTCTTCACCGACCTGCCCGGCATCCAGATCTATACCGGCAACTTCCTTGACGGCACCCGGCCCGGCAAGGGCGGCGCGCCGATCATCAAGCACGCCGGCGTCTGCCTGGAGACCCAGTGCTACCCCAACACGCCGAATATGCCGGCCTTCCCGTCCTGCACGGTCGAGGCCGGGGCGCCTTACGTCACCAGCACGGTGTTCAAATTCTCCGTGCAATGACCGGCGTCCTGATCCTGGACAAGCCCGCCGGCTTCACCTCCTTTGACGCCGTGGCGAAAACGCGGCGGCTCTGCGGGGAGAAAAAATGCGGTCACACCGGCACGCTCGATCCGATGGCCACCGGCGTGATGACGGTGCTGCTCGGCGGCGCGACGCGCTTCGCCTCGCTGCTGCCGGATCACGACAAGGCCTATATCGCTTCCTTCCGGCTCGGCCTGACCACCGACACGCTGGACGTCACCGGAACCACGCTGGCAACCCGGCCTGTCACGGCGACCCGGGCAGACGTCGCGGCGGCGCTGGCAGCCTTCCGCGGTAAGATCACGCAGATCCCGCCGATGTATTCCGCGGTTTCCGTGGGCGGGCAGCGGCTGTATCAGCTGGCGCGGCAGGGTGTGGAAGTCGAGCGCCCCGCGCGCAGCGTCACGATCCATGCGCTGACGCTGACCGAAGCCGACGAAGCGGCAAACACCTATACGATCGCGGTGGACTGCTCCGCCGGCACCTATATCCGCACGCTGGTCGGCGATCTGGGCGAACGCCTCGGCTGCGGCGCTGTGCTCACGGCGCTGCGGCGGACCCGGGCAAACGGCTTCGACGAATCGCAGGCCGTGACGCTTGACCGCCTGGCGGAAGCGTCTGCCCGCGGAGTAGCGGCGTCCCTGCTGATCCCCCTCGATCTCGCGCTGGGGGCCTACCCCGCGCTGACGGTCACGGCGGCGCAGGCGGCGCGTTTCCGCAACGGCGGCGCGCTGTTCACCGCCCGCCTGCATGGGCTGGAAGGCCTCGGCCTCTATCGCGTTTACGGCCCGGACGGCGCGTTCCTCGGCCTGGGCGAAGCCGACGGCGGCGAATCCCTCGCCGTCAAACGGGTATTTCAGACAACGGAATAAAGCCACAGCGTCCGCTCTATCCGAGCGGGCGCTGTTTTTTGCCGCAAAAATGAGAAGGATTCTCAAAATTAAATTGATAATCATTCTCAAATCTCTTGACAAATCGTGTGCGGCGCGCTAAAATTGATAACGCTTTTCAAATTGGAGGCGTTGAAATGGAAAAAACCAATTACAAGACCAGACAGAATACGGCGCTGCTCGATTATCTGCGCACCATGCCGGGCAAGCACGTGACGGTCAGCGACATCTGCCGCCACTTTGCGGCCTGCGGCGATCCGATCGGCACGGCAACGGTCTATCGCCGGCTCGAGCAGATGGTCGACGCCGGCGTCGTCAACAAATACGTCCTCGATCCAGGCAGCCCCGCCTGCTTTGAATACGTGCCCGCGCAGGCGCACGGCGGCGAGGTCTGCTACCACTGCAAATGCGAGCAATGCGGCCGGCTGATCCATCTGCATTGCGAAGAGGTGCGCGAGATCGGCGAGCATCTGCGCACGCACCACGCCTTCACGCTCGATCCGCGGCGCACCGTCTTTTACGGCCTGTGCGCGGACTGCGCGGCGCAGGCGGAGCGGGAGGGCTGACCATGGCGCAACTGATCTGCAGGG
Source organism: Clostridia bacterium (assembly GCA_017534365.1). GTDB lineage: Bacteria > Bacillota > Clostridia > Oscillospirales > Acutalibacteraceae > CAG-177. Next base: position 2,036 of record JAFWCS010000039.1, read on the forward strand.
ATCTCGCGCTCGGCTATGAGGGCGGCGCGATCCTCGAACATCTGAATTTTGAAGTGCAGGCAGGCGACTATCTTTGCATCGTCGGCGAAAACGGCTCGGGCAAGAGCACGCTCATGCGCACGCTTCTCGGACTGCAGTCCCCGCTCGCCGGCGAGATCCGCACGGGCGACGGACTCGCGCGCAATGAGATCGGCTATCTGCCGCAGCAGACGGTGGTGCAGCGGGATTTCCCCGCCTCGGTGTGGGAAATCGTGCTCTCCGGCTGTCAGGGGCGGCACGGCCTGCGGCCGTTCTACAACAATGAAGAAAAACAGCGCGCCCGCGACGCCATGGAGCTCCTCGGCGTCACGCCGCTGGCCAGACGCTGCTACCGCGAGCTGTCCGGCGGGCAGCAGCAGCGGGTGCTGCTTGCGCGCGCGCTCTGCGCCACGCAGAAGCTGCTCCTGCTCGACGAGCCGGCGGCGGGGCTGGATCCCAGGGTCACGCAGGAGCTCTATGCCCTGATCCGCAAGCTGCACGCGCAGGGCATCACGATCCTGATGGTCTCGCACGATCTGCACGCCGCGCTGGCGGACGCGGATCACATCCTGCATATCGGCAGCACCGTCTTTTTCGGCACAAAAGAAGAATATCTGCAAAGCGAGAGCTATCGCGGCCTGAAGGGAGGCGATGCGCAATGACGCTTTGGGACTATCTGCAATACCCCTTCGTGCGCTATGCGCTGATCGTGGGCGTGCTGATCGCGCTGTGCTCCTCCCTGCTGGGCGTCACGCTCGTGCTCAAGCGCTTCTCCTTCATCGGCGACGGCCTGAGCCACGTCGCCTTCGGCGGCCTTGCGATCGCCTCCGTAATGCATCTGACGAACGAAATGCCGCTCGTGCTCGCCGTGACGGTCGTGAGCGCCGTGCTGCTGCTGCGCACGGGGCAGAACGCAAAGATCAAGGGCGACGCCGCGATCGCGATGATCTCCGTCGCCGCGCTGGCCATCGGCTATCTGCTGATGAACCTGTTCTCGACCTCCTCCAACCTTTCCGGCGACGTGTGCACCACGCTGTTCGGCTCCACCTCCATTCTGACGCTGACAAAATCGGAGGTCCTGCTGAGCGTCGTGCTCTCCGTGCTGGTGGTGGCCATTTTCATTTTCTTCTATCACAAGATCTTTGCGATCACCTTTGATGAAAGCTTCGCCCGCGCCACGGGCACGCGCACCGGCCTTTATAATCTGCTGATCGCGGTCGTGATCGCGGTGATCATCGTGCTCGCGATGAATCTGGT
>JAFWCS010000358.1 GCA_017534365.1 Clostridia bacterium
CGTCCACTGCCGGGGTCGGCAGATCGAAGCAGATCGAGCCGATCGCGCTGCCGTGTAGGGACCGATCCCGGGCAGGGCGCGGATCGCATCATACGTGCGGGGAAAGACGCCGCCGTGTTGCGCTTCGATCTGCTGCGCGGCTTTTTTCAGGTTGCGCGCGCGGTTATAATACCCCAGCCCTTCCCAAAGCTTGAGCAGCTGCTCCTCTTCGACGCCAGCCAGATCATGCAGGGTCGGCAGCGCCGAGAGAAACCGGTGATAGTAACCGATGACCGCCTCCACGCGCGTCTGCTGCAGCATGATCTCCGAGATCCAGACGTGGTAGGGGTCGGCGTCCGCGCGCCAGGGCAGGGGGCGCGCCTGCGCGGCAAACCAGAGCGGCAGCTCCGCCGCCAGACTGTCCAGATGCGCCATCGCGCCTCGCCTCCCTTCCCGGTTGATGCGTCCATTATAGCATGGATCGGATCAAATGTAAATGAAATAAGCGCGCCGCAAGCCCTCACTTGCAGCGCGCTCTTAAAATGATCGGAGTTATTTCTGCTTGTAATCCTTCAGGAAGTCGCCGAGATCCGCCATGGCCTTTGCGATTTTTTCCGGCTCGGGCAGCATGACGATGCGGAAGTGATCCGGTTCCGGCCAGGAGAAGCCGCGGCCGGGGATGATCATGACGTTCTTTGCGTGGAGATAATCCATCGCGAACTGCTGATCGTCGGTGATGTTGAACTTCTTGACATCCAGCTTCGGGAAGACGTAGAACGCCGCCTTGTTTTTGACGAAGCTGACGCCGTCGATCTTTGCCAGCTCGCGGCAGGTCGCCTCGCGCTGATCATAAAGACGGCCGCCGGGGACGATCATGGCGCGGGTGCTTTCCGGATCGGCCAGCGCGGCGGGAATGACGAGCTGGGTGAGCGCGTTCGCGCAAAGGCGCATGGCGCACAGGCCGTTGACGCCGGCCTTGAAATCGGCTGAGACGTCCTTCGGGCCGCTGATGACCATCCAGCCGCAGCGGAAGCCGCAGATGATGTGGGATTTCGACAGGCCGTTCATTGTGACCACGGTCAGATCCGGCGCGAGCGCGGCGGTGGAAACGTGCGGCAGATCGTCCATCACAAGGCGGTCATAGATCTCATCCGAGAAAATGACGAGGTCGTTTTCCCGCGCGATCTGCACCACCTGCTCGAGGAAATCCTTGGAATACAGCGCGCCGGTGGGATTGTTGGGGTTGATGAGGACGATCGCGCGCGTTTTGGGCGTGATCTTCTTTTTGATGTCGTCGAGGTCGGGATACCATTCCGCCTGCTCGTCGCAGATATAATGGACGGGCTTCGCGCCGGCCAGCCACACGGAATTGGTCCAGAGCGAATAGTCGGGCGCCGGCACAAGGATCTCGTCACCGTAGTTGAGCAGCACGGTGAGCACCATGGTCACCAGCTCGCTCACACCGTTGCCGATGAAGACGTCGTCGGGCGTGATGCCCTGAATACCCTTGCCCAGGTGATAGTTGCAGATCGCTTCGCGCGCCTCGGGCATACCCTTGAGATCGCAGTAGGCGACGGCCTTGTCGGCGTTTTCGAGCAGCGCGTTCCGGACGCTGTCCGGCATTTTGAAACCGAAGGTTGCCGGGTTGCCGGTGTTGAGCCGGAGCACGTCGATGCCCTCTTTGCGCATGCGCATGGCCTCGACGAATACGGGGCCTCTGATATCAGAGTGCACGTTCTTCATTTTGTCGGATCTGAGTAAAGTGCGCATTTTCAATTCCTCCGATCAATGGTTTTCGCGGCAGCGCCGCATCTTCCTTTTTATTATAGGAAGTTCCGGGGAAAAAGTAAAGCCATTTTTCAAAAAATCCGGAATTGTTTTTTGCGCTGCGCTCTGCGATCACAGGATGATACAGATCAGGCCGCTGCAGCCCTCGTTGATGATGCGTTCCGGATCGCGGCAGCTCGTCCGAGGCGCATTCCCGCCGGCAAACAGAAACCCGGCGCGCTGCAGCTTGGTCTGCGGCGCGCCGGGCGGTTTCTTCGGTTGTTACAGCAGGTCGCCGGTGCGCAGCTTGCGCAGCCAGTCGAGGATCGTGGTCTTGATCGCGCCGAGCTTCTCGCGCAGCATGCCGCTGCGCTGGGCGGCGGTGCCGGCGGTGTCCAGCAGGCCGAAGCTCAGCAGCGACGCCCGGTCAACGAAGCCGTCGGTGAAATTCGAAACG
>JAFWCS010000359.1 GCA_017534365.1 Clostridia bacterium
CATATCCCTTTTCCGCTGCGACCTGCGCAAACCGCGCGCGGATCTCGTCCACAGCCGTGCCGGGCATGCCGAAGCAGTCCACGCAGGCAAAGACAGAAATGCCGCGGCCGTCGGAGATCGCGACGGTGCGCACCTTCTGATCGTCGCGCACCTCGGTGGCAAGCTTCTTCGTCACCTTGAGGCTGCCGCCGACGTAGTGTTCCTCCGTCAGCTCCTTGCCGGTCTGGATGGAGGCGTTGGCATAGCCGAGCGACCATTGCGCGCCGTCTGCCGGTGCGTCAAGGAAGTCTTCGCCGCCAAGGCCCGGCAGGAAGGTTTCGTTGCTGTAGTCGTTGGCGTCGACCCAGCTGCGCGGCGTGACGATCATGGCGGCGATGCCGTCCACAAGGCCGTAGATCAGCTTGTCGAGGGCAGGATAAAGCTTGCGCTCAAAGGGGGAGGTTTCGTCCGTTGCGCCGAAGGCGGGCATGGCGAAGGCCGAGCAGAAGACGGCGATCGCGAGCACGGCGGCGATCCAGCGTTTTTTCATGATTTCGATCTCCTTTTCTCTTTCAGTTTTACCATTATTTCAAATCTTTATTGCAGATCTCCGAGCTTCATATCGCCGTCGCGGATCCAGCCGAGCTTGCGCAGCAGCTCCGAGAAGAGGAGCGTGAGCGCCGCAGGGGCGATCACGTGCATGGCAAGGATCTCGATCAGCACGATCTTCGGATCGACGCCGGCGTCTGTCATGGAGGCGTAGGTCATGAACTGGCCGACCAGACCCGAGGTGCCCATGCCTGCGCCGGAAGCGTAGCAGGTCATGCTCAGCACGCGCGTGGAGATGGGGCCGAGGATGGCGCTTGCAAGGATCGGCGGCAGCCAGATCTGCGGGCGCCGCACGATATTCGGCATCTGCAGCATCGACGTGCCGACGCCCTGCGCCAGCAGACCGCCGAGCTTGTTTTCGCGGTAGCTTGCAACGGCGAAGCCGATCATCTGCGCGCTGCAGCCGACGACCGCCGCGCCGCCGGCAATGCCGGAGAGGTCCAGAATGATGGCGAGCGCCGCGGAGCTGATCGGCAGCGTCAGGCAAATGCCCATGACCACCGCAACGATGATGCCCATCAGGATCGGCTGCCGCTCCGTGCCCCAGCGGATGATCTCGCCCATCCACGCGGAGAATCTGGAGGCGGGCGGGCCGGCCAGCAGACCGACCGCGCTGCCGACGCAGACGCAGACCGCGGGAGTGATCAGAATATCCAGCTTGGTTTTGCCGCTGACCAGCTTGCCCAGCGCGATCGCGCTCAGGGCGGCGAGAAACGCGCCGAGCGGGTCACCGGGACCGCCATAAGTCAGCGCCGCGCCGTCGATCACGGCGCCGGAGAGCAGCTTAGCCGCAAACGCGCCGACTATGCCGGCCACGGCGGCGGAAGCGCCGACCAGCGGCGCGGATTTGAATTTGAACGCCATCCCGACGCCGATGCCCGCGCCCGTGATCGATTTGGCAACCATAGCCGCCGCATGCAGCCAGAGACTGGGCGCGCCGGGCAGGAAGGACGCGATCTGATCGAGGATCGTGCCGATGATCAGCGTCGAAAACAAACCCAGCGCCATGCCGCTGAGGCCGTCAATAAAAATGAAATTCAGAATCTTTTTAATCGTTTTCACCGGCGATCCTCCTTACAGCAGCTCCGCGATCGCGTCTGCGCACAGGCGGCCGATGAAGGCGGAGCCGTCGGCATTCGGATGCACGCCGTCATCCGACCAGTGATAGGGGCTTTGCCCGACGCAGGCCTTCGCCAGCAGACCGTCCAGCGGCAGATACGCGTCCGCGTAGGCGCGGGCAAGCTTGCGCGTGACGTCGATCTTGCCGTTGAGATCCTCGCGGAAAAAGGCTTTGTCCTCCACCGGAAGCAGGAACTGCTCGATCATCAGGATCTTTGCGTGCGTCTTTTTTTTGATCGCTTCCAGCACGGTGCGGTACTGCGCTTCAAACACGTTGTCCGGCAGCCAGTCCCGCGCCTGCGCGTGATGCCAGGTGTCGTTGACGCCGATATGGATCGACACGATGTCCGGATCCGGGTCGATAAAATCCGCCTGCAGACGCGCGACCAGATCCTTCGTCTGATCGCCGCTGATGCCGAGATTCAGAAATTCAAACGAAGCAGCAGGGAAGTCGCCGCGCAGGCAGTCCGCTGCGTAAAGCGGATAGCCCTGCCCGAGCTGATGCGGATCGCTGCGGTCGCGGCCGGCGTCCGTGATCGAGTCGCCCTGAAATAAAATGCGCATACTGAATCGCCTCATTTCAATATAGATATAATCATTATATACCATTTCTGTCATTTATTCAATAGAAAAGTTTCAATTCCCGCCCCGCTTGCGACAAAAAAACCGTTGCCCGGCAGCTTAAATGGTCACGAAACCGAACATATGCCGAAAGGGGACCGTCTGTTGCATACCGTGATCAATGCCGACGTGCTCGCATTTCACAGAAATATACTTCACGGCTGGAAAAACGGATCATCGAGAAGATCAAACGCGAGATCCGGATGCCTTAAGAAGATTTTAATAACTTCGAAACAATTCAGTAACAAGATATTGATAAATCTCTCTTGACAAATCGCAAAATGTGGGATAGAATAAGAAATAATACAGTCGAATGGCTGAATTCTGTTCTACAACATGCTGATGGGAGTGAATCTTGTCTTGAGTGAAAATCTTGTTCCTTATGTGACCGCCGCAGCGGCGGGGGATACCGACGCCATGGGCAAGCTCTATGCCAAAACGCTCAAGGGCGCCTATTTCCTTGCGACCCGTTTGTGCGACGCCGACGAATCCCCGGCCGAAATCGTCAAGCAGGCCTATGCAAAAGCCTTCTGCAATCTGGACCGTCTCAAGCGGCCGGAGGCGTTTGAGATCTGGATGCGTCAGAACGTTGCCGGCGCTTATAAAGACAGCAAAAATTTTGTGTTTACCGAGGCGGACGGCGCGGCAGGCCCTGTGACGGCTGAATTTCTTGACGCCTCCGTGCTGGGGGATCCCGCAATGGGCGACGCCGTTCTGAACGCAGTTGCCGCGCTCAAGCCGGAGCTGCGCACCGCGATCGTGCTGCATTACAATAACCGGATGCCCGTGCAGGCGCTTTCCAGATTCCTCGGCGTTTCCGATTCGACGGCGAACGCGCTGCTTTCAGCGGCCTGCGCGCAGGTCGTGAACGCGACCGGCGCGCCGACCTCGGCTGTGGAACCAGCGGGCGGTCTGCCCGTGCTCACGCAGCTGTTCCAGCGCCTTTGCGCCGGTATGACGCCCGTTGCCGCCGATGTGCGCGATATTTTCATCTACGCGAAGGATGCCTTCGATAAATA
>JAFWCS010000360.1 GCA_017534365.1 Clostridia bacterium
AATCAATATTCTTTTTCTGCTGGCCGTTCTCGTCGAGGATCGGCTTGCCGTTGTCATCGGATAGACATCGTTCAGATCGCCGATCGTTAGCGAAGTGACGTCGAAGCACCAGTTGATAGACAATGAACAATCATAGATAGAAGAAATTCCGATCAGAACTGCTTCTCCTTTTTTAAAGTAAAATGCCGGTCCGATCTCAAAAAATGAATTGGCGTTATTTGAAAAGGAATAGTTAGCGCGATTGCCTGCGGCGGAGGTGCCGTCAAAGGTTTCTGACACGAAACACCCGGGCGAGTAGCAGCTCGAGGCATTGGTCGGCTCACACTTGATTATATAAAAGCCGGTTTTTTCGGGGGTAAAAGACAAGGCAACCCTCCGACGCATATCCATCGTCAAGATATTGTCATTTTTAGCTTCTCCGGCATAGGTGAAAGTGGTGGGGCCGCCAGGATAGGTTATCCAACTAACGTTGTCGCCGTCATCCAGTGCAAAGACGGTTGTCGGCAGAAGCAGCAGCGCGCTCAACAGCAGCGCGAGCGCGGCGTTCGCGATACGTTTCATTTCTGGGTTCCTCCTGAAACAGTAATAATATGGCAGAGGTGCCGTGCATATTGTAGCAGATTTCTGCCGCTTTGTAAAGCGGCGGCGGGCAGTTTCTGGCAATCAGGGACGGATTACGGCCGGGAATGCCGTGCCCTGCGTCGCCTTCCTGTGCGTCGCTGCATTCTGCCGACCTTCGCTGCGGGTTTTTCGCTGCTGTTCTCTTGACTTTTCGGCCGGTTTATATTATAGTATATACTGTATAATTATATGCCGCCGGGAGGTGAACGCATGGATTCTGCACTGCTGCAGTTTGTTCTGGATATCGCGCATTACGCGCTGCCGATCCTGGCGGGCGCGGTGCTGATCCTTTGCTTTTCGGCGCTGCTTCGCCGCCAGCCGCCCTCACTCGGCCGGGCGGAGCTGGTGCGCGAAGAGGACGGCGAAGTTTTCCCGCTCACGACGCGCGAAACCGCGATCGGCAGCCACAAGAGCTGCGATCTGGTGCTTGAGGACGCTTCGGTCTCCCGCCTGCACGCAGTGGTCGTCTGCAGCAAAGACGGCTGGTTCGTTTCCGCCGTCGGCAGGGAGGATCCCGTCACCGTCAACGGTGTGCCGGTCGAGAAACGCGCCTATCTGAAGACGGGCGATCAGATCGCCATCGGCGCCGTTTCGCTGCAGTTCAACAATCGCTGAATCGGAGGGCAGGCTGCATGAAGGAAGCAACGCGGGTCGTGACCCTTGCAAACGGGCTGCGGATGATTTTTGATCCGGTCGAAAACCGGCGCACCTGCGCCATCGGGATCCTGGTGCAAAGCGGCGTGGGCTATGAATCGCCGGAGCAGCTCGGCATTTCGCACCTGATCGAGCATATGGTCTTCCGCGGCACGCAGGCGCACTCCTCTGCGGAGATCGCGCGCATGAGCGACAGAATCGGCGGTTCGCTGAACGCCTATACCGCGCGGGATCACACCTGCTTCTATGCTCACGCGCTGCGCGAAAACGCGCCCATGGCGCTCTCGCTGCTCTGCGAGATGCTGACCCGTCCCCGGTTCGATCCCGCCGATCTGGAAACGGAAAAAGGCGTTGTGCGGGAAGAGATCGCCGCCTATGAGGACGCCCCGGAAAGCCTGTGCGCGGATCTGTTTTTTGCAAACGCCTGGGCGGGGAATACGCTCGGCGGCAACGTGCTCGGCACGCGGGAAACGCTCGCCGCGATGGATCGCGCGGCGCTGCTGCGCCACATGGCGGACTTCTATACGCCGGAGCGAACCATCCTCTCCTTCAGCGGAAGCTTCGATGAGGCGGAAATGACGGAGATCTGCGGCGCGGCCTTCGGTTCGCTGCCGCGCGGAAGCCGGCCGCCGCAGGCACCCTGCGCCGCTTACACCCCCTTTACGCTTGCAGTGCCCAGAGCGCTGACCCAGAATCAGCTGATCCTCGGCTTTGAGGGCGAGCCCGGCGCGGACCTGATGCGCAATCATGCCGCCTGCTACCTGGCGACCATGCTCACGGGCATGAATTCCTCGCGGCTCTATCTGGGGCTGCGGGATGCGCTGGGGCTGGTGTATTCCGTGGAGAGCGACTGCTGCACTTACGCCCGCAGCGCGCTGTTCACGGTCAGCATGGGCATGAGCGAGCGCACGGAACGGCAGGCGATCGCGGAAGCGGTGCGCGCGTTGCGCGAGCTGCCCCGGACCTTCACGGCGGAGGAGCTGGAGGTTGCGCGGGAATACAGCCTGGCCTGGTTTGAAATGAACGGAGAAAGCCTGACCTCCCGCGCAGCATACAACGCGGAAAGTCTGGTGGATTTCGGGCGGCTGCTGCCGCGCGCGGAAAACCGCGACGCGCTCAGGGCCGTTTCGCCCGAACTGATCCGCGCCGTCGCGGAGAAGATGTTTGATTTTGACCGCATCTCATTGTGCGCCGTGGGGCAGGTGCAGTCAGCAGAGGACTATCGCGCCTATCTGGCGTCGTTATAAATGAAGGATACAGAGGAATAAAAAATGCGAATGAATGACGTGAAGCGACTGGTCGTGAAGGTCGGCACCTCAACGCTGACCTATGAGACCGGCAAAATCAATCTGCGGCGGCTCTCAAAGCTTGCGCAGGTGCTCAGCGATCTGAAAAACAGCGGCATCGAGATCGTGCTGGTCTCCTCCGGCGCGATCGGCGTGGGCGTGGGCAAACTCGGCCTGCCCGCGCGCCCGAAGGACACGCCAGGCAGGCAGGCGGCGGCCACGGTCGGCCAGTGTGAGCTGATGTTTCTCTATGATAAATTTTTCGGCGAGTACGGCAACGTCACCGGCCAGCTGCTGGTGACCCGCGCGGACTTTGAGGATGCGGAGCGGCGGCAGAATCTGCACAATACGTTCTTCAAGCTCTTCGAATTCGGCGCGATCCCGATCGTCAACGAGAATGACAGCGTGGCGGTCGAGGAGATCGTGTTCGGCGACAACGACCATCTTTCCGCCCACGTGGCGCGGCTGGTGCAGGCGGATCTGCTTGTGATCCTGTCGGATATCGACGGCCTGTTCAGCGCGGATCCGCGCACGGACGAATCCGCCGTGCTGCTCCACAGCGTGGCGGAGATCAACGATGAGGTGCTCGCGCTCGCCGGCGGCAGCGGGACGGAACGCGGAACAGGCGGCATGCTCACCAAGCTCCACGCCGCGAAGCTGGCCACCGAGGACGGCATTGATACGGCAGTCATGAACGGCGCCGACCCGGAGGAGCTGTATAAGCTGCTTGCCGGGCGGCAGATCGGAACGATATTTAAAGCAAAGAGGGGTTAAACGATGAAAGAGATGCATGAGATCGGCAGACGCGCCAAGCAGGCGCAGACCACGCTTGCCGCGGCGGGCAGCGCAAAAACGGATCAGGCGCTGCGCGCGTGCGCTGCGGCCATCCGCAAAAAATCAGACTTTATTCTTTATGAAAACGCCAAGGATATCCGTGCGGCGGAGGAAAACGGCCTGAGCGAAGCGCTCATTGAACGCCTGACGCTGACCGAAGCGCGCATCGACGCGATGGCCAACGGCATCCTTGAAGTCGCCGCGGCGCCGACGCCTGTCGGCCGGGTGCTCTGGGGTGAAACGCGCCCGAACGGGCTGAAGATCGAGAAGGTCACCGTCCCCATCGGCGTGATCGCCGTCATCTATGAATCCCGCCCGAACGTGACCGCGGATGCGGCCGCGATCTGCCTGAAGGCCGGCAACGCCGTGATCCTCAAGGGCGGCAAGGAGGCACAGCAATCCAACAAGGCGATTGCGGAAACCATGCGCGGCGCGCTGGCGGATTGCGGGCTGGCGGCGGATTGCCTGATCCTGCTTGAGGATGCGAGCCGCGAGGATACTGCGGCGCTCATGAAGCTGAACGACTGCATCGACCTGCTGATCCCGCGCGGCGGCGCCGGTCTGATCCGTTCCGTGATCGAAAATGCGACCGTGCCCGTGATCGAAACGGGCGTGGGCAACTGCCATATCTATATTGATAAATCAGCGGATACTGCGATGGCAGCGTCGATTGTGGAGAACGCCAAGGCCTCCCGCGTTTCCGTCTGCAACGCCTGCGAGAGCCTGCTGATCCACAGAGAGGCGCTCGAGCGTGTGCTGCCCGCGATCGCCAAGCGCTTGCGCGCGCATCAGGTGGAAATGCGCGGAGACGAAGCAGTCTGCGATCTGCTGGAGGACGCCGTGCCCGCCGGGGAGGACGACTGGGGCAGGGAATATCTGGATTATATCATCAGTATTAAGACCGTGGGAAGCCTCGAGGAGGCGATCGCGCATATCCGCAAATACGGCACGGGTCACAGCGAGGCGATCGTGACCGAGGATTATCAGACGGCCGAGCGTTTCCAGCAGCGCGTGGATGCTGCGGCGGTATACGTCAACGCCTCCACCCGGTTCACGGACGGCGGGGAATTCGGCTTCGGCGCGGAGATCGGCATCTCCACACAGAAGCTGCACGCCAGAGGGCCGCTGGGCATCGCGCACATGGTCAGTGAAAAATACCTGATTCGCGGCAACGGCCAGATCAGATAAAACGGAGGAAGAAGCCGTGGCAAAAAAACGAAAGAAGAACCAGGCGGCGTTTCCGGTCGGGCTGCTCGCGGCGGTGCTTGCTGTGATCGGCCTTGTCACCGTGATCAGCTATGCGGTCAACGGCGTCAGACGCCTGACCGATCAGACGGCGCTCAAGCGGGAGTATGAGGAATTCCTCAAGCCGGTCGTGATGTTCGATCCGGATCCGTTTGACGATCTGACGCAGGCGGACGTGCCGCAGCTGCTCAACAGCGCGGTCTGGGCGCTGCTGATGAGCACGGACGGCACCGAGCAGTATTCTTATTCGCAGGGCGAGACCTTCGGCATCATCGTGCCGCAGGCCGATATCGAAAAGCACTTTGTGGATCTGTTCGGCACGGAGATCGATATCGCCTCCCTGCACGCGTCGCTGGATATGTCCAAATATGAGATCACTTACGATGCGGCGCTCAAGAGCTACATTCTGCCCGTCACGGGCGTGGAATTCGCCTATACGCCGCATGTGACCGAGATCGATAAGCAGGGCAGCTCGGTGATTCTCACCGTCGGCTACATCGGCAGCCGCGCCTGGGCGCAGATCTCGGACGGCGAATACACCGCGCCGGAGCCGGACAAATACATGAAGATCACCCTGCGCGAGCGCAGCGGCGGCATGTACGTAGCGTCCATTCAGTCAACGGACGGCCAGGAGGTCGTGCCGGTGACAACCCGTTCGGAGGAGACCGGGACCGTTGCGCCGACGGAGGCGGGCACCACGCTGCCGAGCGAAACGACGGAGCTGACCTACACGGAATATACAGGCGTGACCGATGCGAACGGCCAGCCGCTCACGCTGATCCCCGACCGCACCTATGAGGCGGTGAATCCTTACGCCACTTACAATTATGACGATGAGGACGAGGGCGATTATAACAACAACGGCAACAACGGCAACAACGGCAACGGCGACAACGGTGACAACAACGGCTACGACAACGGCTATGACAACGAGGAGGAAGAAACCGGCGCTGTCTATACCGAAGAAAATTATTAAGCATTGACTGCAACTGTCGAAAGAAGGAACGATTCTCCATGTGGTTTATTTTTGCATTGATCGCGACCCTCGGCTGGGGCTTTGCGGATCTGTTTTATAAGAAGGGCACCGACGAAGACGACCGTTATTCCCATCTCAAGATCGCGGTCTGGGTCGGGTTCGTGATGGGCGTTTGCGCGTTTGCGCTGCTGCCGTTCGCGGAAAGCGGCTTTTCCGTCAGATCGCTCGCGGTCAATGCTGTCAAATATGCGCCCGCTTCCCTGTGCTATATCATCTCCATGGTGATCGGCTATGCAGGGATGCGCTATCTTGAAATCTCGATCATCTCTCCCGTGCAGAACGCGTCCGGCGCGCTTTCCACCGTGGCGATGTGCGTGTATTTCCTGCTTGTGGGCAGGATCACGAGCGTGCTGGATGAATATTCGGCGATGGATCTGATCGGCACGATCCTGATCGTTGCCGGCGTGATCGCGCTCGCGATCGTGGAGCAGCGCCTGGCAAAGGCGGAGGCGCCGCTGCCCAAAGAGGAGCGGAAATATCGCTTCGGCGCGCTGGCGCTGCTGTTCCCGCTGCTCTACTGCGTGTTTGACACGATCGGCACCGCGGCGGACGGTGTGATCCTCGACGAGGAAACCGGGCTGGGCCTGGGTGAGATCGACGTGCTCGTGCTTTACGGGCTGACCTTCCTGCTCATGGGCGTGCTTGCCTGGTTCTTCCTGCTCGTCAAAACCAAAAAGCCCTACAATCTCTTTGCAAAGCATGAGCGGCCGAAGGGCATCGCCGCCTGCGCGGAGGAATTCGGCCAGATCTTTTATGTTTACGCCATGGCGGCCAAGCCTCTGGTCGCCGCACCGATGATTGCTTCCTACTGCATCGTTTCGGTGATCCTCTCCCGCATCTTCCTGAAGGAAAAGCTGAAAGCGACGCAGTATGCCTGCGTGGTTTCCGTCATCATCGGGATCGTGCTGCTGGGGATCTCCGAGGGTCTGTCGGAAGCGGGAGACGCTTGATTCATGGAATATTTTGAAAGAAACGCGCGCGCGCTGGAATTTGACCGCGTGCTCGCGCAGCTGGCCGCCTATGCCGGCTGCCCGGACGCCAAGGAAGCAGCGCTGCAGCTGCGGCCGGAAACGAGCCTGCCGCTCGCGCAGGCGCTGCTGCATCAGACTGTGGACGCGCACACGCTCCTTGCGCGATTCGGCGGCCCGTCCTTCGGCGGGCTGAAAAACGTCAACAACGCGCTGGCCCGCGCCGCGGCGGGGAGCGTGCTGCATCCGCGCGAGTTGCTGGATATCGGCGGCGTGCTGCGTGCGATCCGCGCGCTGACGCAGTGGCGTGATTCCAACGCCGGCGTCGAGACGGTGCTCGATCCGCTGTTTTCCGCGCTCGCGCCGAATCAATATCTCGAAAATGCGATCTTCTCCGCGATCCTGTCCGAGGAGGAGATCTCCGATCATGCCTCGCCGGCGCTGGCGGATATCCGCCGCAGCATCCGGCTGCAGGAGGCGAGAGTGCGCGAAAAGCTGGAGAAGCTCACGCGTTCGTCCTCGCTTTCAAAGTATTTGCAGGAGAGCATCATCACGCAGCGCAACGGGCGCTACGTGGTGCCGGTCAAGAGCGAACACCGCGCAGAGATCCCGGGTCTGGTGCATGACACCTCCGCGAGCGGCGCGACCGTCTTTATCGAGCCGATGGCCGTCGTGGAGGCGAACAATGAGATCCGCGTGCTGCAGGCGAAGGAGCGCGAGGAGATCGACCGGATCCTGGCGGAGCTGTCCGCGCAGGCCGGATCCTTCGCCGACGGCATCAAAAACAGCTATGCCTGCGCCGTGGAGCTCAATCTGATCTTTGCCAAGGCGCAGTATGCCTATCACCTGAAGGCGAGCGCGCCGATCCTCAACGATCAGGGCATCCTGCATTTGCGCGGGGCGCGGCATCCGCTGATCGATCCCAAAACCGTCGTGCCGGTCGATATCGACCTCGGGCGGGAATTCGATACGCTCGTGATCACCGGGCCGAATACAGGCGGCAAAACCGTTTCGATCAAAACACTCGGCCTGCTTTCGCTCATGGCGATGTGCGGCCTGATGATCCCGGCGGGTGACCGCAGCGAGCTGTCGGTCTTCCGCACGGTGCTGGCGGATATCGGGGATGAGCAATCGATCGAGCAGTCGCTCTCCACCTTCTCCGCCCACATGACGAATATCAAGAGCATTCTGGACGTCGCGGACGACGGCAGTCTGGTGCTCATCGACGAGCTCGGTGCCGGCACAGATCCGGTCGAGGGCGCGGCGCTTGCCATGGCGATTCTGGAGGCGCTGCACGCGAAGGGCGCGAAGATCGCCGCCACGACCCATTACGCGGAGCTGAAGGCCTATGCGCTCGATACGCCGCGGGTCGAAAACGGCTGCTGCGAGTTCGACGTCGCGACCCTGCGGCCGACCTACCGGCTGCTGATCGGCGTTCCGGGCAAATCCAACGCGCTGGCCATCAGCGAGCGGCTCGGCATCGACCGCGCGGTGATCGACCGGGCGCAGGCGCTGGTCTCGGCGGAAAACCGCGAATTCGAAAACGTGGTCGATCAGCTGGAGGAAACGCGCCGCAGGATGGAGCATGAATATGCGCAGGCCAAGACGCTGACGGATGCGGCCGAAGCGGAAAAAGCGCAGGCCGCCGCCCTCCGGGAGGAGATCGCGCAGCTGCGCGCGCAGGAGATGGAGAAAGCGAAGGCGCAGGCGCTGCGTGTGACCGAGCAGGCCAAACGCGAGGCCTATGCGCTGCTGCAGTCGCTCGAGCAGCTGAAAAAGGAACAGCAGAAAACGAAGGACGCCGCGGAGCTGGTCCGCCGCGCGAAGGCGCTCGTGCGCAAGGGTGTGGACGCGATCGACGCCGCCGCCGATCCCGTGACGGACGTCGAAGACGACGAGGAGGATTACGTGCTGCCCCGGCCGCTGGTCAAGGGCGACCGTGTGCTGCTGCGGGATATCGGCAAGCAGGCCATCGTCATCTCGCCGCCGGATAAAAACGGCAACGTCGAGGTGCAGGCCGGTTCGATCAAGACCCGCGTCAAGACGGAAAATCTTCGCCTGGTGGAGCAGACGCAGCAGCCGAAGCCCGCGCCCAGGCGCTCCGCCGTGCACGTGCAGGGCGAAAGCCGGCTGCATATGTCTGCGGAAACACGGGTGGATCTGCGCGGCATGACCGTGGAGGACTGCCTGCTGGAGCTGGATCGTTTCATCGACCATGCCCTGCGTACCGGTCTGCATGAATTCACCGTGGTCCACGGCAAGGGCACCGGCGCGCTGCGCAGCGCCGTGACGCAGTATCTGCGGCGCTCGCCCTACGTCAAATCCAGCCGGCTGGGCGTTTACGGCGAGGGCGAGGACGGCGTGACGATCGTGACGCTGAAATAATGCCTGTAAAGCTGCTTCGCTTTACAAGCGAGCCGAAAAAAGTTTTCCACGCGCCAAACGTGGAAAAGCGGATATATTTTGTGGTGCGGCGGAAAAATTGCCGCAATCCGTTGTGTTTTGCCTGAGTTTCCACCCCAAAAGGTGTGAAACGCGTGGAAAAATCTGCGCAAATGCGGAAAAATACCACTTGACAACGGCGGAAAAGTCTAGTATAATATCGACCTGTAAAGCATCGGCACTTTACAGGCCGATGTTTTTTCTGCGAAAAAAAACAGAGCGGAAAGGAGGGAACGTTGTGGCGAAGAATTACGAAATCGCAATGCTGATCGACTTCTACGGCGAAATGCTGACCGTGAAACAGCGGGATTTTCTGGAATACTACTATAACGATGACCTCTCTCTCTCTGAGATCGCCGAAAACGAAGGGATCACCCGGCAGGGCGTGCGCGACGCGATCAAGCGCGCCGAGACGCAGCTGCAGGATATGGAGAACCGCCTGGGCATGGCGCAGCGTCATGAAGAGCTGCGCAGGAAACTGACGGAGATCATCGAATGCTCCAACCGCATTGCGGATTATAATCTGCACCACAGCATTTCCAAAGAGATCAGCGACGACTGCGTGCTGATCAAATCCGCGGCGATGACGCTGCTTGAAACTTAAAAACAAGGAGGGACTGCCTTGGCGTTTGAAGGCCTTTCCGACCGGCTCGAGGCTGCGTTCAAAAATCTGCGCAGCAAGGGCAGCCTGACCGAATCGGACGTTCGCTCCGCGATGCGCGAGGTGCGCATGGCGCTGCTTGAGGCGGACGTCAACTATAAAGTGGCCAAGGATTTCACCAACACCGTCACCGAAAAGGCGATCGGCGAAAAGGTGATGGAGAGCCTGACTCCCTCGCAGATGGTCATCAAGATCGTGCGCGAGGAGCTGGTTTCGCTCATGGGCGGCACCAACGCCCGCCTGGCCTATGCCAACCATCCGCCCACGATCGTGCTCATGTGCGGTCTGCAGGGCTCCGGTAAAACCACGCACTGCGCGAAGCTCGCGCTGAAACTGAAAAAAGAAAACCACCGCCCGCTGCTCGTGGCCTGCGACGTTTATCGTCCCGCCGCGATCAAGCAGCTGCAGGTCGTCGGCGAGCAGGTCGGCGTGCCCGTGTTTGAGATGGGGCAGGGCGATCCCGTTAAGATCGCCGCGGCTGCCATCGCGG
>JAFWCS010000004.1 GCA_017534365.1 Clostridia bacterium
CAGACGATCAAAGACAATGATCCCGACGTGACGATCTTAGGCGGCTCGATTGCGCTGCAGACGGATTTTATCGACGGGATGATGAAGGCCGGCGCGGGATCGTATATGGACGGGCTGTCGGTCCACTACTACCTGGGAAAAAGCGCGCCCGAAAAGCGGGCAAGAACCAGACTGGATGAATACAGAAACGTGCTGCTCCGATACGGCTATGACAAACTGCCCGTCTGGGTGACGGAAACCGGCTGGGCCAACAGCAACGTGGATGAACAAACGCAGGCGCAATACATCATCCGCAACGCCATCTTTTATGATGAATTTCTGCTGGACTGCGGCATAGCGGGGCAATACGTTACCTATGAGCTGCAGGACAGCAGCATCACTTCCGACGTTCTGGGCGGCGAGGAATACGAAAATTCCCTGGGGCTGTACAGAAACGATTTTACGCCGAAGGTCTCTGCCGCCGCCGTGAAAACCTTCAATTCCCTGACGGCGGGGAAAACGCTTGCCTCCCTGGAGAGAACGAGATACGGTCTGTTTTATCAGAAAACCGCCTATGCCGCAGCCTATACGCAAAGCGGGCAGACTGTGTATGCCGTCTGGGCAGAGTCGCCGTTCGATCTGGAACTCACCCTCCCCGATACGCAGATCACGGTGTATGATCTGCAGGGCAACGTCCTCGAGGAGACGGCAACCGGCGGCGTGAAACGCATCCGCGCAACGCAATCCCCGGTTTATCTTGCGTTTGACGCAGATCCCGTGCAGGCCGAGCAGAGCGTTCTGCAAAAAGTCGCCGCGCTTTTCAGGCATCTGTTCCGGGTCATTGCAAACGGGTTCATCGGCTGGTAATGTCTGCATCGATCCCGCCGCAGCTGCCGCTTCGCGGAGATACGACTTCGGCGCGCGGCCTGTTTTCACGTTGTGCATGGAAATAGTTTTAACATAATAAACGCGCTGCTTCGTCAGGCAAAAAAGCACCCCGATCTCAAACGAGGTCGGGGTGCAGTGCTTATATCAGGATGTCAAAGCGGAAATCCCTTACGCCTTGATCGCGGCCTGCGCGGCAGCGAGGCGGGCGATGGGCACGCGGAACGGCGAGCAGGACACATAGTCCAGGCCGATCTCATGGCAGAACTCGACGGAAACGGGGTCGCCGCCGTGCTCGCCGCAGATGCCGCAGTGCAGCTCGGGACGGACCTTCTTGCCCATCTCAACGGCCATCTTCATCAGTTTGCCGACGCCCTTCTGGTCAAGCTTCGCAAACGGATCGTTCTCGAAGATCTTGGTGTCATAGTAGGCGCTCAGGAACTTGCCTGCGTCGTCACGGCTGAAGCCGAAGGTCATCTGGGTCAGGTCGTTGGTGCCGAAGCAGAAGAATTCCGCCTCAGTGGCGATCTCGTCGGCGGTGAGGGCCGCGCGCGGGATCTCGATCATCGTGCCGACCTCATACTTGAGGTCGCTGCCGGCAGCGGCGATCTCGGCGTCCGCAGTCGCAACAACGATGTTCTTGACGAACTTGAGCTCTTTCACTTCGCCAACCAGCGGGATCATGATCTCGGGCACGATCGTCCAATCGGGATGCG
>JAFWCS010000040.1 GCA_017534365.1 Clostridia bacterium
ATGAGCACCCCATTCTCGGAGACATAAACCGCCATAGAAAGAACGCCGGAGGCTGTCAGACAGGCAGCGCTCCGGCGTTTTCTTTTATCTTTTCTTTCAGCGAATCAAAGGCTGATCATCAGCAGACCACCGGCGCAAACGGCGATGCCGGCGATCTGGCGCGGCGTGATCTGCTCCTTATAGAAAATCGCCGCCACGACGATCAGGATCACGGCAAGGGAAATATTCGCGGTGACGGAAACGGTATTCATCTTCCATCCGTTGCGGTAAGCAAGAATATAGCCGATCTCCAGCCCGATAATCACAAGGCCGAGCACAAAGGAGGACCAGTTTGCCTTTGCCAGCTCCGCAGGCAGATTTTTGTTTTTCGCCGTCAGAAAGAAGGCGCAAAGGCTGAGCAGCGCCGCGACGCCGTAAGTCACAAACAGTGACGCAAAGCCGTTGATCTCAGAGGGCGTTGATTTCGCGCAGATATTATAAAACGTATTGGCAAGAACGATCAGCAGGATCGGATACAGCAAATTCCACATGACAGTACCTCACAAAAAAACTACCGCACAAGTCAGCCTTGTGCGGTAGGTGCTCACCCGTAAAGGTTATTCACGTTCGAATCAAACGATCAGATTTCTTCCTTCTTGGTCTTGATCACAACAGCGGCGCCGGCTGCAAGCGCAAGGAGCGCAACAGCGGGAACGATCATGCTGCTGCCCGTGCCGGGGATGCGGTTGACAACGGAAGAAGCCTTCTTGGTGGCGGGAGCAGCCTTGGTGGTGCTGCCGGGTTTCGCGGTGGTGGCGGTCGCGTCGTCGCCCTCGATGATCGCCGGGTTCGCGGGATCGGTGGTGGAGCCGGGCTCCTCAGTGGTGGTTTCACCGGACGGCGCGGTGGTGGAATCAGCCTTCTTGCTGGCATCTTCGGCAGCCTTTTTGCTGGCATCTTCAGCAGCCTTCTTGCTGGCGTCTTCGGCAGCTTTCTTGCTGGCGTCTTCAGCAGCCTTCTTGCTGGCATCTTCAGCAGCCTTCTTGCTGGCATCTTCAGCAGCCTTCTTACTGGCTTCTTCAGCAGCAGCTTTAACAGGATCATTCGGGGTCGTCGGCGTGTCCGCAGCAAAAGCGGAAAAAGCCATTGTCAAAGCAGCAGCAAGCGCAATCAGCAGAGCAAACACGAGAGAAAGAGTCTTTTTCATTGTGATTACCATCCTTTTTCAAATTGATCGCCCAGTGGGCGATATTATACAGGTATATTCTACAGGAAAGCCGGCGGTTTGTCAAGTGGAATCCGGACCGGCGCCGAAAATTTATAAACAATTCACAGTTTTTGCGATGGAATCGCCCGGTTTTGCGTGAAAACTGCGGACGGGAGGTCTGTGCCGGGGCCTGCTGTGTCGAAGTCAGGCCCCGGCGCCACCTCATCTTTTGTCCCTGAGGCGGTTGCTTTGCGGCGCAGAACGCCGCTTCCCCAAAGCAAACGCCATCATTATCAGCAAAGCGGCAAGCCGCGTTGATGAAGAATCAAAGCGTGACCGCGCCGATCAGTTTGCTGCCGGAAAGCTCGAACGCGCAGATTTTTTCGCCGGAGATCGTATAAAATACGTCGCCGATCACAGCGCCGTGCACAGCCGCGTCGCCCAGATAATTTCTGGAATGATTGTAGGTGCCCTTCGGCTTAATGACGCCGTCCGAGGCGGAAAACAGCAGGTAGCAGGAAAGCTCCGCACCGTTCGCCCCATTCTGCGCAATGACAGGCAGGCCGAACAGCTCGCGCTCCGGGATCACCATCAGGCGCGGCGCGGCAGCCGCATCGGTCAGCACGCGCGCGCCGTCAAGCAGATACGGCTTGCCGAACACAGGCGCGTCGGGATCGGTCAGATCCACGGGCGTGAGGACGGTCGCGCCGTTCTCTGCTACGGATAACCCGATCACCAGCTTCGGCGTAATCACGCAGACCCGCTCCACATCCGCCGGCGCATCCACAGCGCCGGACTGCTTCAGATGCGCGGGATCGGTCAGATCTATCACCGCGATCTGCTTGTCATTTGAAAAATAGCATCGATCCATGCCGAACCAGGCGCGTTCCGCAGCCTTGCCGCCGGGCTGCACCTGCAGGCTGACGACGCATTCCATACTGTCGTTCAGACAATAGAGCGCGGAGCCGGTTTCCAGATTCGCAGCGACATAAAGCCTGCCGCCGAACGCGGCGGGCGAAGCGATCAGCCTGCCCTGCAGGACAAAGGCGCCGGTGAAGCTGACGTCATGATCCGTCAGAGCGAAGCGGTAAAGCGCCGTGCGCGCGGGGCCGTCGGTCTCCCCTGCCGACTGAACGAAGCTGCGGGTCACGTAAACCGCATTCTCCGCCGCTGTCACCTGACTGCCGCAGCCGAGCACTGCAAGCACGGAATCCGGCTTCACGGGCGCGGCAAGCGCGGTTTCGGTAATGAACAGATACGAAGCCTCGGGGTCGTTGACTGCAACGCAGACGTCCTCGGCGCGGGGGCGGAAGATGTTGCCGTCCGCCGTCAGCTTCGGCAGATCGCCGTTGACCTCGGCGGAAAGCCCGTTGAGCGCCTTGCAGGTCACGAGCCGCAGCTTGCCGCCGCGCAGATCGGAAAAGACGTATCTGCCCTCCTGCGCCGCCGTGCAAAGGCGAACGGGCGAGTTCGGATCGCTGATATCATAATAGATCGCCAGGGTCTCGGTGCTGTCCACGGCCGCGTTTTCGGTCAGCGTGTAGGAATAGTGATGCAGGAGCGCGATCATACGGCTGCCGCTGACAAACAGATCGAAGCATTCGTCAACCATGTCGCCGCTGCTGCCGTCCGTGAGCGTCACGGTCGAGACGATCTGCATCTGATCGGCAGGCGAAGCGCTGATGATCTTGATCTGCTCCGTCGCCATGCCGGTCACGGGATTGACGCCGGGCGTGACGACATACAAATAATTGCCGCTGCTTTTCACAATATCGGCCGCGGTCGCATCCGCGGTGTTGACCGGGGCGGAGGAGCCGGCGGAATATTGATCGGACGGCACCGCCACGAAGCCCTCGAGGAGCTTCAGGCCGGCGTTGACCAGCAGCCCGAGCGCATCGTCGCCCTTCTTTGCGGGCGCGGCAGGCGCCGTTTCCGCAGGCTTGTTTTTTGTAACCGCCTCGGTCTGCGACGCTACGCTTGCCGTCTGATCCTTTTCGAGGATCTCGCGCACGGCCCGATCCAGCTCTTCTTCATTTTTCGCGTTGCGCACCAGCGGCGCATTGCCGGAGGTGGCGCGTTCAAATTGCTGCACCGACCGGCCGCGATAGAGGAACGCGCCGGTGACGATCAGCGCGATCATCGCGGCGATCGCCAGCGCGCGGCGCACGACGGCCGTGCGTTCCTTCTGCGGCAGACGGATCAGGTTGTCGTTTTGCTGCGAATCGTCCGCCGTCTTGAGGGAGGCGACGATCGCATCGGGCTGCAGACGTTCCGGCACTTCGATCATTTCCAGGTCGTAATGCAGCATGGCTTTCAGTTGATCACAGGTTGCCTGATCTTTCCGATCCATCGTCAGCCCTCCTTTCCGAATGCATCGCCGCCAAGCGCGATGCGAAGTTTTTTGAATGCGCGCGCCTGTTTGGAGCGCACAGTCGTCGGCAGCAGCCCGAGAATCGAAGCGATCTCATGGCTTTTGTAGCCGCCGAGCACATGCAGCAGGATGATCTCCCGCTCATCACCGGCCAGACCGGCAAGCGCGATGCGAAGCTCCGCCGACAGCGCCGCGTCATCCGCGACGCCGACATCGCAGTCGGACTCCGGATCATCCAGCGAAACCACCGCCGCGCCGCTGCGCGCCTGCGTATACTGCCGCTTGCAGCTGGCCGAGAGGATGCGGAACATCCAGCTCTTGAAGGCTTCCGCCTTCTTCAGCGCGCCGATCTGCCGAAACGCGGAGAGCACCGCGTCAGAGACTGCGTCCTGCGCCCGGTCGACGTCGCCGACCATATAACGCGCATACGCATACATTTCTTTATAATAGAAGCTGTATAAACGGCCAAAGGCGTCAGCGTCGCCGCGCTGGGCCATGGCAACAAGCTCCGTGATTTGCGCGTCCACTGCGTTTCCCCCTTCGCCTCTTCATGTAATAAGTGTTCGCAATCGGGCAGACTGTTGCACGGATAATAAATTTTATTTTCGCAGAATCCGGTTATACTATACCATGCCAAAGCTATCATGACAAGGAGGATTCCTGTGAAAAAACTGTTAATTCTTCTGCTCGGCATGACGCTGGTGCTTTCCGGCTGCGCAGACGCCATGCGAAAAAGCGCCGATCATGCGGCCAACGCCCCGGTAACGGCGCCGGACGACCGCACGACAGCCGCCGCGTCCACGGCGCCGGAATCCGAACCGGCGACCTCGCCCTTTACGAACCTGCCGCTGCTTGCCGCGCGCAACGCGCAGCCGAAGGATCCGCAGAACACCGCCGGACGCAGCACCGCGCGGCGAGAACACAGCTTCGGCGTTTCCGACGGTGAGCGGCCCCATGAGATCTCCGTTGCGGCGCAAACCTATTTCAAAGAAAAAGGCTTCCCCGCGATCGTTTATGACGACGCCGCGAAAGAAAAAGTCATTTACCTGACCTTTGACTGCGGGTGGGAAAACGGCTGCACCGCCGATATTCTCGACGTGCTGAAAGAAAAAAAGGTCCCGGCAGCTTTTTTCTGCACGCTGGACCATATTCGATCTTCGCCTGCGCTGATCGCCCGCATGATCCGCGAGGGGCACATTGTCGGCAACCATTCGACGACGCATCCGGATTTTTCCACCCTCAGCCGGGCGCGCATGGCGCAGGAGCTGCTGACGACTGAAAACGAGCTGCGCACGCGCTTCGGCTATTTCTCGCCCTATTTCCGCTTCCCGATGGGCGCCTACAACGAAAACGCGCTCGAGCTGGTCGGCGAGCTCGGCTACACGGCCGTCTTCTGGTCGGCGGCGTATGAGGACTGGGATACGGAGCAGCAACGCGGCGCGGACTACGCCTTTGACACCGTGACCGCCCGGCTGCATCCCGGCGCGATCCTGCTGCTGCATTCCGTTTCCGTTGACAATGCGCTGGCCCTCGGCCGCATCATCGACCACGCCCGTGCGCAGGGCTACGAATTCCGGCCGCTGACCGCCTACGGCAGCTGAATCGAAAAGCAGAACCACCTGCCGGCGGCGGGTGGTTCTGTCCTGTGTGTTTGATTTTAAGCCTCTTTCTGATCCTGCAGTTCTTTCTCTAGGGCGGCGCGTCTGGCGCGCATCTGCTCGAGATCCATATACATGCGTTCGCGCGTCTCCTTATCAATATTATAGAAGAGCATCGGCAGCAGCGCGAGGAAATCGAAAATAAGATGCGGGCCGAAAGCGATCAGGAACAGACGCCATTTGGTCTCCTGCGTCTGGATGGCAGTCTCGCCGATCTCATACTTCGCCCAATCCTGCAGCAGATGCGCGTTGACGATGCGCAGGATGGCATCCTTGATCTTGACGAAATAGCCGTTGATCAGATTGATCGTCGCCTCCACGCGGAAACCGTTTTTCCATTCGCAGTAGTCGAGCACTTCGTAATTGATCTCCTGCCCGACGATGCCTTTCGTTGCGTAAAACACCATTTCGAGCAGGTTGCCCATGCCGAAAGCAATCGACATCGGCAGCTTTTTCTGATAAAAGCCGTTCTTTTCGCCGCCGATCAGGCCCGTGAAGAAAAACAGCGCTTCGCTCACGAAGATGGAGCCGTTGGAGAAATACCAGAGCATTTTGGTCGAGAAGCGTTCGCGGAATTTCGGGGCAAAGGC
>JAFWCS010000361.1 GCA_017534365.1 Clostridia bacterium
AGAGCGCCTTGCCCATTTTATCCATCAGGCTGCCGATCGCGATGCAGCCGGCCACAACGCCGGCAATGATCGCAACCGCCATGACGATCACGGGCGGCGTCAGATTCAGATTGCCGAAATCCAGGCCGATCTGATGCTGCACGTAGATGAAGAGATACGGGAAAAACACCTGGCTGGCAATGGCGAAAATGCCCATGCTCAGCAGGGAGAGATAGAGCGCCTTATGCTGCCGGACCACAGAGGGCCGGAAGCCGTAGATCAGATCCGCCCAGAAATTGCTCTGCGTCTTCACGCCGCTGCGGGAATCCTTGACCGTAAAGAGACCGATCACGCCGCAGACCGTGACCAGCGCGCCGAGCCCGATGAAGCAGGCCGGATAGCCGAAGGTGCTCGCCAGCACGCCGAAGGCGACCGTCACGATCACGAGCGCGAGCACCGGCAGCGTTGCCAGCAGGCCCTCGGTCTTTGCACGGTTTTCCGTCGAAGTGATGTCGGTGATCCAGGCGTTGAACGCGGCGTCGTTGCTCGTGGAGCCGAAGAAGGTCATCAGGCAGTCCATGACGATCACGATGCTCACCGTCGCCGCCAGCGCGGCGGTCGCGTCCACGCCGAAAATGCGCATGACGTTTTCGCGCGAGATCAGCGCAAACACCATCACGGTCAGGCCCCAGATGATGTAGCCGCCGCAGATGAAGATCTTGCGCCGGTCGAGCTTGTCGCTGAGCGTGCCCATAAAGAGCGTGGCCAGCACCGCGACGATCGCGCTCGCGGCCACCATGTGGGAAATATCTCTCGTGGAGCCGCCGATGACGTTGAAGAGGAAGGTGTTGAAGTAGTTGTTCTCCACCGCCCAGGCCACCTGGCCCATGAAGCCGAACAGCACGATGTTGAACAGCGCCAGGCCGCCGAGACTCGCTTTCTTATTTTTCATGCCGGGATACCTCCGTCAGTTTTTTTATTGCGACGCCTGCGCCGGCCAGGGCGGCGATGCCGCCGAGCGCCCCGCAGGTGATCTTTGTGTTGATGCTCTGCCGGTCCGTGATCGTGCGCAGGATCGGACCGAGGCTTTCGCTTTTGAGGCCGAAGTCCTTGAAGCGCTGCAGCTCCTGCGTAAAGGTCGTCAGATTCCGCTGATCGAGCGTGAGCAGCCGCACGCAGCTGCGGCAGCCGTCCGTATAGGCGCGGAAGCCGGCCGTTTTGTGCTGGGCGAGAAAGATGCCGTCCGCATAGCCGCTGAAATCGTTGAGATGGTCGTGGCCGAAGAAGGCGCCGAGCACGCCGCCCACGCGCTGCCAGCTCTCGAACTGCCCGTCGCCGATATCCGGCGCGCAGGGTCCCTCGCCGAGATAGCCCGCGCAGCCCGGGCGCAGCATATACCGCGTGCCGCTGCGCGTATTATAGCCCTTGACCGACACCGGCCGCTCCCACCACTTCGCCTTGCGCAGCAGGCGGTATTCCTCCGGCACCGGGGTATGCTGAAACACGAAGGAGGGCAGGGTCCGCCCGCCGTTCCTTTCGCGCAGCGCGGCGCTTTCCCGCTCGAACCAGGCGATCTGATCGGGATACACGATATCGTAATGCGATACCTCGCGGTCGGGATAGAGATTGTTGCTGTCGATGAACCAGAGGCAGAAGCGCGGCGCTTCGCCGGCGGCGTCATAAATCAGCTCCCTGTAATTCGCAGCGCCCGTGATCCCCGGCGCGTCGTTGCGCATCAGGCAGCCCGGCAGCTGCATGTAAGTCTCCACGACCGCGTCGTCACAGCCGGGATCGTGCTCGTGATTGCCCATGATCGGCGCAAACGGAATGCCGCGGTCGATGATCGGCGCGCAGACCGCCCGCACCATCGCGGCGAAGCCGGCGGGATCCTCCTTCCACGTCACATTGCAGTTGTCGCCGAGCAGGACGCAAAGATCCGGCCGATCCCGGTCCAGCGCGGCGTTCATCAGCTTCTGCATATCGCGGAACGCCGGGCTCGCGGCATAATCCGCGTGCTCGTGCAGATCGCCGAACAGCAGGATGCGGAACGTGCCGTCGGGTCGGAAACGCAGCATCGGGCTCCCCCTCTCTCCGCCGGACCCGCAGTCCGCAGGCCGGCCGAATTTGTATAATTAAGTGTATTTTAGCATTCTTTTACGGATTTTGCAACAAAAACCGCGAATATCCGCAGGTTTCGGGGAAAAATATACAACAGAATCCCATCCGCAAAGAAAGGGGCTGATCCTCTGCGCACCGCTCTGCGCCGTGCCGCCTTGCGCGCCCTTCGCGGGCGAAGGCTCTGCGCGGCGCTCCTCCGGCTGCTGCCGCGGCTGGTGACCGCCGTCTGCCTGCTCACGCCGCCCCTGCTGCACGGTTCCGCCGCCGCCCTGCCGGCG
>JAFWCS010000362.1 GCA_017534365.1 Clostridia bacterium
CGATCTCGCTGGTGGTGTCCTCGATCATGATCGGCATCATCACCTATATTTCCGTCCTCGAGCGCACGAAGGAAATCGGCATCCTGCGCGCCATCGGCGCCTCGAAGCGTGATATTTCCCGCGTGTTCAATGCGGAAACGCTGATCGTCGGCTTTGTTTCCGGCGCGCTCGGCATCGGCATCACCCTGCTGCTGAATCTGCCGATCAACGCGCTGATCAAGCATCTGACCGGCATCCCGCACGTGGCGCAGCTGCCCTTCAACGGCGCGGCGATCCTCGTGCTCATCAGCATGGGTCTGACGCTGATCGCGGGCCTGATCCCCTCGCGTCTGGCCTCGAAGAAGGATCCCGTGGTCGCGCTGCGCACGGAATGATCCCGCACCCATGCAGCAACCGCATACGCCGCCGTTCCGCCGGGACGGCGGCTCTTTTCTGCGCGGGCGCGCGAATATGCAAACAATCCGTAAACAAGCGAAAAACCCTGTTGACAAACCGAAATGAATGCTATATAATGAGGAAAACTTCATCCTTCCTTATTAAGAGTGGCTGAGGGGACAGGCCCTGTGAAGCCCGGCAACCTGTTTGAGAACAAGGTGCTAAATCCTGCGGCATTCAGCCGGAAGATAAGGTGATCGTCGCCCGTCGAGATTGCCTCGGCGGGCGTTTTTGCGGTAAAAAAAACATATAGAATAGAGGAATTCCTATGGCACACAGCTTCTTTACATCCGAATCCGTGACCGGCGGCCATCCCGACAAGATCTGCGACCAGATCTCCGACGCCGTGCTGGACGCGATCCTCGCGCAGGATCCGATGGGCCGCGTGGCCTGCGAATGCGCGGCGACCACCGGCATGGTGCTCGTGATGGGCGAGATCACGACCACCGCCAACATCGACGTGCCCGCCATCGCGCGGGAGGTCATCTGCGATATCGGCTACGACAGCTCCGAAAAGGGCTTTGACGGCAACACCTGCGCCGTGATGGTGGCGCTGGACCACCAGAGCCCGGATATCGCCATGGGCGTCGACCGCCTCGGCGCGGGCGATCAGGGCATGATGTTCGGCTTCGCCTGCACGGAAACGCCGGAGCTCATGCCGCTGCCGATCTCTCTGGCCCGTCAGCTCTGCCTGCGTCTGACCGCCGTGCGCAAGGACGGCACCCTGCCCTATCTGCGCCCGGACGGCAAGAGCCAGGTCACGGTTGAATACGACGAAGCCGGCAAGCCCGTGCGCGTGGATACGGTCGTCATCTCCTCCCAGCACGCGCCGGAGGTCTCACTGGAAACCATCCGCGCGGATATCATCGCGCAGGTGATCCTGCCGACGATCCCGGCGGAGCTGCTCGATGAAAACACCGTCTATCATATCAATCCGACCGGCCGCTTCGTGACCGGCGGCCCGAACGGCGACAGCGGCGTCACCGGCCGCAAGATCATTGTGGACACCTACGGCGGCTATTCCCGCCACGGCGGCGGCGCCTTCAGCGGCAAGGATCCGACCAAGGTCGACCGCTCGGCGGCCTATGCTGCCCGGTATGCGGCCAAAAACGTCGTCGCAGCCGGTCTGGCCTCCAAATGCGAAGTGCAGCTGGCCTACGCAATCGGCGTGGAAGCGCCGGTTTCCGTGTTTGTCGATACCTTCGGCACCGGCGTGATCCCCGACACGGAGATCGCCCTGCTCGTGCGCAGGGAATTTGACCTGACGCCCGCAGGCATCATCGCCGCGTTCGACCTGCGGCGTCCGATCTATCGGCAGCTCGCCGCGCTGGGCCACATCGGCCGCACGGATCTGGATCTGCCCTGGGAACGCACGGATCGCGCGGCAGCGCTCAAGGCCGCTGCCGGCGTCTGATCGGAGGCGCGCATGAAGCTCTCACTGGTTGTGCCCTGCTATAACGAGGAATCCAACGTGCCGCTCTTTTATCAGGCGGTGCGGCAGGATCTCGCGGCTGCGGGCTTTGAATATGAACTGGTGTTCGTCAACGACGGCAGCAGCGACGGCACGCTCCGCGCGCTGCAGACGCTCTGCGCCGAAGCGGACTGCCGGGTGAAGGTGATCGATTTCTCGCGCAACTTCGGCAAGGAGGCCGCCATGTACGCAGGCCTGGCCGAAACAGAGGGCGACTATGTGACGATCATTGACGCCGATCTGCAGCAGCGCCCGGCGATCGCGCTCGACATGGTGCGCATGCTGGACGCGCAGCCGGAGATCGACTGCGTGGCCGCCTATCAGGAGGACCGCCGCGAAAGC
>JAFWCS010000363.1 GCA_017534365.1 Clostridia bacterium
AGTTGAGATCGATGATGCGGCAGCGCGGAGGCATCTTTTCGGGGTTTTCCTTGAAGTATTTCAGCACTTCATAGGAGAGCGCGATGCCGCTCGCGTTGTCCATCGCGCCGCGGGAAGCGTTTTCGGGATGGGGATCCGCCCACATGATGACGAAGAAGCAGAAGATGCAGCAGAGAAGCGGCACAAACAGCATCACACGGTCAAGCGAAGCATAGAATAGGGCGATTGCCGGCGGCTGCAGACCGTACTGCATATACTGACTGCCGGAGAGCGCCATCTCGGCCCACCGTGCACCTAAGAGCGCGCCGCCGTAAATCACGGCCTGGAAGATGGAATAGAACGCCATCACAAAGAAACTGATCGCGCCCAGGCCGACCTTGCCGTAGGTCGCGAGGATGCCGAGGATCGGTTTGTCTTTGTATTTGTATGCGTGCTCGGAATGCTTCCAGTTCCAGCTTGTGTCCGTATGGCCGGAGAGGATGATCGTGTAATCATACTCGCCGTCCTCCGGCTTGAGCTCACCGTAGACATTCTGGGAAACCTGCTGCTTGAAGAACATGTCGAACCAGGGCTTGTAAAGGAACACGCTGAATACCAGCCAGAGGATCGTGAGCGCACCGAGCGCGGCCATGGGGAACCAGAGATACGGGATCGCCCGCGCGAAATAAGAGGCGATGCAAAGGATCACGCCGACCCAGCCGGCATAGGGAATGCCGCCGATCGAGGCGCGCGGAGAGACCGCGAATTCCTCTTTCTTCGGCTCGATGCCGATGGCGCGGAGCTTGTCGCCCATATAATTCGCGAACTTGCGCTCATTTTCGGAGCCGGGCAGCCGCGCGCCGATCTCCTCCGCCGCGTGACGGATGATGGCAAAGGCTTCTTTTGCGTAGCTTGCGCTGGTTTCTTTCATTTTTATATCCTCCCAAACGGCCGCTCTGAACGGCCGGTTTTTCCTTGATGATTAATAGTCGATCGCCGCCCACTCGCAGCTGACGGTCAGCCCGTCCGCAACGGCGGTGACGTCGTGGTGATATTCCCTTTTCACCGCCTGCAGGAAGGCGTCCACCATCTCCCGGTCGGGCATTTCAATCGTGAATTTCAGCGTCATGCTCTGCGCAAGATACATCGCCTTGCCCATCTTGAAGGCGTTGATCCACCAGTGCATACGCGGCCCATCCTTGAGGATCAGCTCGTCGCCGTGCCACAGCTCCATGGACATGGTCATCATTTCCTCGTCGGAGGCGCAGTTATAATACGTGCCGAAGCTGCCGGCCGGGCGGTTGTAGATGCCGACCTCGCAGCCGTTGGTGATCACGTATTTGCCCTTCCAGATCTGGATCATCCATTCCTTGCCCGCATAGTCGAATTTGAACCGGCGGGTGTTGTAGGCAAACACGATCGGCACGGTGTAGCAAAACAGGTCATAGAACAGCATGAAGCCGAATTCCCGCTGCCAGGAGTGCACGGTCGCATAGGTCATCAGATCATAGATCGAGCAGTTGAAGCCGATGTTGACCATGCCGCGGTCATCCGCGCCGTAGGCCTCGCCGGTTTCCGTATTGATGAAGATATTGGGATGCAGGATCTGCTCGCCGCCGTCGCGGTAGGTGATCTTCAGCACAACCTCCACGACGTTCGGATCCTCCGTGGGGATCGAATAGATCTCGCAGCGCTCCATGATGCTGAAGAAGACGCCGAGGAAAAAGAGGATGTTGGATTCGGCCTGTCTGCCTTCTTCCCAAAGGCGGTCCCGTTCCTCAAAGCAGCGCGCGCGGAAGGCGACGGTGTCGATCTGGAAGGTGTCCACCACCAGCTCCGCGATCTGATTCGTCTCGGGCAGGTGTGTAAGCAGCCCCTCGATATCCAGCCCGGAATTTGCGCAGATATAGGCGCAAAGCTGACTGAGATCCTCGCTCATCGTCAGATCATAATATTCCGCAGGCGTAAACACACGCCCGGTCAGCAGGCGGCGAATGAATCCGAGCGCCCTGGTCACCCGCAGGAACTTCTCCGTTGTGATCGGCGGATAGCCTTTCTCAAGCAGCTCCTTATACTGGCCGACAGTCTGCACGCCGACGGCGTCGGCGGCGACGTAGGCCTTGCGTCTGCCTGCCGCGGAAACCGGAACGCAGAGCAGGCCGGTCACAAACAGCGTCAGGGCCAGCAGCATGGCGATCAGGCGTTTTTTGAAATGCATGTGAACTCCCCCGTTATTTCTTTGGATTGGATAAATCTGTCTATGATTATACTATGTTTCCCTGCAGAATGCAAGCCGTTCGTTCATATTTTATTAAAAATTTAGCGTGCGTCCGGATCGGAACCGTCCGCGGCGCGGCGGGATGCAGCTTGAAGGTTTTTCATAATTTTTTCACAGTTTCCGCCGTTGTTTTGTTGACATTGTCTATCTTTTTTGTTATTATATGATCGACACCATATATTTTACCGTTTTTAACGGGAAAAGAGGAGGATCAACCATGACCGATCAAAAAACCATGGCGTATATCAATCTTTACGCTGTGCTGGGCACGCTCGAAAACCTTTGCGAGCTTGCGCCGGAGGCAGGCACGCTGCTGAAAAACAAAAAGCCGATCTCCATCGGCTTTGACGTCAAAGGCGGCCCGAGCGCGACCATCACCTTTGCCAACGGCCGCTGCCGCATGGAGCAGGGCTGCGACAAATGCCAGGTCAAGCTGCCGTTCAGCTCCCCGGAGAAATTCAACGGCCTGATCGACGGCACCGTCACCCCCATCCCCAGCAAGGGCTTCACGCATCTGCCCTTCCTGCTCAAGCAGTTCACCCCGCTGACCGATCTGCTCAATAAGTATATGCGGCCGGATCCCGAGGATCTGAAGGATCCCGATTTCTTCCGCATCAGCACCACGCTCATGCTCTACACCATCGGCGTTGCCATCGCGCAGATCGGCAACAACGACGAGATCGGCAAATTCAGCGCGAGCAACATCGTGGACGGCAGCGTCAAGCTGGGTGTCAAGGACGGCCCCGCCGTCGAGATCCGCTGCAAGGATCATCGTCTGCTTGCGCTCAAGCACGTGCCCGAGACCTATCGCGCATCCATGATGTTCGATTCCATCGAGACCGCCCGCGCGCTGTTTGAGGGCACCGTCAACGCTCTCGAGTGCGTCGGCACCGGCAAGGTGGAAATGCGCGGCCTCGCAAGCATGCTCGACAACGTGAATCGCATTCTCGACAGAGTTGCACTTTATCTGGCGTAAGGAGGAAAGAAAAATGAGTAAATCGTTTCCGCTGTATGATACCACGAAATCCAACGAATGGTATGCCCGCGCGGTAAAGGTCATCCCCGCCGGCGTTTACGGCCACCTGGGCTCCGCTGAAGGCCTGTTCATCCCCGTCAACCGCTGGCCGCGGTTCGCCGAGAAGGCAAAGGGCAGCTATTTCTGGGATGTGGACGGCAACAGATATATCGACTATATGTGCGCCTACGGCCCGAACGTGCTCGGCTACAATGATCCGGACGTTGACGCTGCAGCGCTCGCGCAGCTCAAGCTCGGCAACTGCACCACCTCCCCCGGCAAGGTCATGGTCGAATGCGCCGAGCTGCTGACCGACACGGTCGCAAGCGCGGACTGGGCGTTCTTTGCCAAGAACGGCAACGACGCCACGCAGGGCGCCATCCTCACCGCCCGCGCCCACACCCACCGCAAAAAGCTGATCTTCTTCAAGGGCTTCTATCACGGCGTTTCCCCGATGGTCCAGAAGATCGACTATCCCGGCGTCACGCCCGAGGACGTGGCCAACAACATCTATCTGCCCTGGGACAACATCGAGCTGTTCAAGCAGACGATCGAAGAGAACAAAGGCGAGATCGCCGCGCTGATCGCGCAGCCCTATGACCACGGCAACTTCTATGACAACAAGTATCCGATGGAAGGCTTCTGGAAAGAGGTCCGCCGCATCTGCACCGAAAACGAGATCGTCCTGATCATCGACGACGTGCGCGCCGGCTTCCGTCTGGATCTGCAGGGCTCCGACCATTACTTCGGCTTCGAAGCGGATATCATCTGCTTCTGCAAGGCGCTGGCCAACGGTTACAATATGTCCGCCTTCTGCGGCAAGGACTTCCTGAAGGGCGCCGCCGCGGGCCTGTCCTACACCGGCTCCTACTGGATGAGCTCCGTTCCGTTCGCGGCCTGCATCGCCTGCATCAACAAGATGAAGGCGATCGACGCGCCGAAGCTCTTCCGTGAGCTCGGCACCGAGCTGACCGAGGGCCTGAAGAAGACCGCTGCCGAGAACGGCTTCGATTTGGTCGTCTCCGGCGCGCCGGCCCTGTTCTATCTGCGCATCGCCAACGACGACAGCCTGATGCTCCATCAGGAATGGGTCGCGGAATGCGTCAACCGCGGCGCCTTCTTCGCTTCGCACCACAACCACTTCATCAATGCGTCCCTGACTCACGAGGATATCAACCTCACGCTCGAAATCGCGGACGACGCGTTCAAGACCGTCGCAAAGAACCATCCGGAGCTGTTTTAATTCCACAAATTAAATTGATTGAATAAGGAGGCACATCCCTATGGCATTATCAAAGCAGGAATGGCTCGCGCTTGAGAAAAAGGCGTTTGAGCTGCGCAAGCTCTGCCTGCAGACCACGGTCTGGGCGGGCAGCGGCCACATCGGCGGCGGCATGAGCATCATGGATCTGCTCACCGTGCTCTATCACAAGTATCTCAACATCAAAGTGGAGGATCCGCAGTGGGAAGACCGCGACCGTTTCATCCTCTCCAAGGGCCATGCGGCGATCGCCTACGCCCCCGTGCTCTGCGACAAGGGCTTCAACGATGTGGAAATGCTCAAGACCTTCAACCTCTCCGGCTCCAAGATGGGCATGCACCTGGATTCCAATAAGGTCGTCGGCGTGGACGCTTCCACCGGCTCCCTCGGCCACGGCGCTTCCATCGCCGCCGGCACGGCGCTGGCTGCACGCGTGCTCGGCAAGGACTTCCTGACCTACGTCGCCACCGGCGACGGCGAGCTGGGTGAAGGCTCCAACTGGGAAGGCTTCATGACCATGAGCCACTACGAGCTCTCCAACTGCATCGTTTTCATCGACCGCAACCACTGCATGATCGACGGCCCGACCGAAGAAGTGATGAAGCTCGAGCCGCTGGCGGATAAGATGACCGCCTTCGGCTTCAACACCATCGTGGTGGACGGCAACAACATCAAAGAGCTCTGCGACGCGATCGACGTTGCGATCGAGCGTTCCAAAGAGAAATGCGCGCCGACCTGCATCCTGATGGATACCAAGAAGGGCGCCGGCATCAAGACCATGGAGGGCGACTACACCTGGCACTACGGCGCCATCGACGACGCGCTGTTTGAGAAATTCAACGCGGAGCTGGAAGAGGATTATAAAGCCCGCGTAGCGAGAGCGGAAAAGGAGGGCAAATAATCATGGCAGGCGGATTTGTTTATAACGCAATTGACCAGACCGAGCTTTCCACTGCGGAGATCTACGGCAAAGCGATCGCGGATATCGTTCAGAAAGACCCCAAGGTCGTTGCCGTCACCCCCGACCTTGCGAAATCGACCAAGCTCGGCGAAGTGCTGAAGGTCTGCCCCGAGCGCGTGTTCAACGTCGGCATCGCGGAGCAGGATATGTTCGGCGTCGCCGCCGGCATGGCCCGCGCCGGTCTGATCCCCTTCGCATCCGGCTTCTCGGCCTTCACCTCGATGCGCGCGTGCGATCAGCTGCACACGGACATCTGCTATCAGAACGCCAACGTGAAGATCATCGCCACCCATTCGGGCACGTCCTTCGGTCAGGCGGGCTCCACCCACCACGCGATCGTGGACCTGGCGATCACCCGCGCCATGCCGAATCTGACGGTCATCGTGCCGGCGGACGGCCTGGAGACCGCGAACGCGGTCAACGCGGCCTACGAGAACTTCGGCCCCTACTATATCCGCATCAACCGCGGCTTCGACCGCGTGCTCTATGACAGCCAGGATTACGGCTTCGAGGTCGGCAAGGCTGTGGAAGTGCATCCCGGCACCGACATCACCGTCATCGCCTGCGGCTCCTGCGTCTTCCAGGCGCGTGAGGCGGCGAAGTTCCTTGAGAATGCCGACGGCCTGAAGGTCCGCGTGCTGAATATGCACACGATCAAGCCGATCGACCGCGACGCGATCATGAAGGCGGTCATGGACACCCGCCGCATCATCACCGTGGAGGATCACAGCATCCTCGGCGGTCTGGGCTCCGCCGTGGCGGAGGTCGTTGTGGAAGGCGGCAAGGCCTGCGCATTCCGCAAGCTCGGACATCCCGACAAGTTCGCTCCCATCGGTCTGCACGAAGACATCATGGCGGAGGTCGGCATCGACTCCAACGGCATCATCAACGCCGTGCGCGAAGTCATGAAGATGGACTTCGAGGAAGACGACAACTGGGACGACGAATTCTAATCGCGAAAGGAGCGCAACCCATGGCTGTTTCACAGGAAGACTTATATTCCAATAAAATATTTCTGAACGCCGCGCTGCCTCTCGTGAAAGTGCTTGCGACAGAAGTGCCGGAGCTGAAAAAGAAATTCGAGCATGCGCACGCCGTGATTCAGGTCAGCGCACTCTATCCCGACAGCCCCGAGGGCAAGGTCGGCATGCATTTCGTCGTCAACAGCGGCGAATGGCTCGTGCACACCTGCCTTGCCGAGGATCCGCATATCGAGCTGCAGTTCAAGAGCATTGAGAAGCTCAACGCCTTCTTCAAGGGCAAGATCACGCTCGACGCGATCCCCAAGATCCACGGCGTCAAGAAGGCGGCCACGCTCGCAGCCTTTGTGATGACGCTGCTGAAGATGGCAAACGTGCTCGGCGCGACGGAAGCCCCCGAAAAGGAAGAGGATCAGCAGCTGCTGGTCAAGTGCATGTTCTATCTGCTCACGAGCGACATCAGCCAGCTCAACAAGATGGGGCATCCGGAGATCCACGAATGGGCGCTCAAATCTCCCGACCGCGTCTATGCGCTGGCGGTCAACGACCACCCCGAGGTTTCGGCGTATATCCGCGTCAAGGCGGGCAAGACCCGCGCCGGCCGCGGCGAATACAAGCGCGCCATGCCGTTCTTCACCCTGCGCTTTGATTCCTTCAAGAGCGCGCTGGGCATCCTGCTCGGCACGGACGATATGCTCGCCTCCGCCAAGAGCGGCAAGCTGATCATGGACGGCGCGCCGGAATTCGGCGGCCAGATCGGCGCCTTCATGCTCATGGTCGGCGACCTCGCGAAATAAGCGTTACAACCTGACATTGCAACAGCGCCGTGCTCATCCGAGCACGGCGCTTGTTTTTTCGTCTGTTTCAGTTCTTATTTTATTTTCCGACGCTTGATCAGCAGGATCGTGATCGCGGCCACGAGCGCCAGAATCACGGCGGCGGAAGCGCAGCCAATCACAATCGTGCGCGGGGAGGCTTTGACCGCCTTGCTGTCCGCCGCCGCTGCTGCGTCCGCAGCCGGCACCGTCGTTTCTTCCGCGGTCTGTGCGGTCGTCGTCTGCGCAGTGGTTTCTTCCGCCTCGAGCGCCGCCTTCACATCCGGGGGCAGCAGGATTTCGCGGTCAAGCTCATCATAGTTCAGATCTTTGTCAAGACTCTCCAGAGACTCTTCCTCATTGCCCTGCACGCGGATCCAGCCGAAATGATTATCATAAACGCCGTAGTACCATGTCACATTCCCTTCGTCGCCGTAATCGACGAAGGTTTCGCTCCAACTGAATTCCGTCCGGATCGTCGCGCCGGTCGGGATCAGCGCAAGCTGCTCGGCATCCGTGCGCGGCTGCGCATAGAGGATCATGCCGTCACTCGCCACAACCTTTTTCTTCGATACATACCAGAAAGCACTGAGCTCCTCCTTGCTGCGTTCCCCTTCATAGCCTCTGACCCAGACCTGCTTGCCGCCGCGGCTCACACGATACCAGGTCCAGCAGTCTTCTTCGCCGATCGGCTCCCAGTTGTCGTCATACTCCGTGAAATCCACCATGCCGGCATAGTCGTAGCGCAGGACCTCATAAGCAGGGATCGTTTCGCCGGTCCTGGAGTTCACGTCGCCGATGCTGCCGTAGATCGGCACGCCCTTCGGCGCGGTGACCATCAGATAGCCCTCCGATTTCCGGATCACCTGCTCCGTGCCGGGGCCGTTGAAGCCGTCCTGCACCAGCATCCAGCCAGTCTTCCCCTGATAGGTGACATTGCCGAAATCCCGCTTGGCGCCGCGATAAACGATGTCATAGGTCACGAAGGCGCCTGCCGGCACCTCGGCGATCGGCTTGGGCCGCTCGTCCTCTTCGCCCCAACCGCTTTCATAGGCGTCTTTGATCGAAGCATAGAGCTTTACGGGCTCCACCACCAGGCTTTCACCCGATTCGCGGTAGGCAAAATTGTAGGCGTTGCCGTACTGCGGCGATTTCACCCAGCCGCTCGTTCCGTTATATGTGGTATAAGACCAGCCGGAGGTCCAGGACGCATCGCTGTATCCGTCCGTATTGCCGTATTCACAAATGATATCCGCACCGTAGGGAATCACCGTGGAAAGACGCTCGAACAAGGTATCCGGGCCGCTGTACATCGGCACGCCGTCCGGATTGATGACGACAAGCTTGTCGGGCTTGCTGAATTTCCACGCTTCCTTCGGCGTGACGGCGACCGCGTTGAAGGACACGTCGCCGCCCCGGACATACCCGTCCTCGCCCAGGTAAGTCGTCGAATACAGCGCGTCCTTCCCCGTCTCTTCCTCTCCGTCATCATTATAATTGTAATAGGTGCCCCGCAGGGTCAGCTTCGTGCCGTTTGGAATCGTTGCGGACGGCATCGGTTCATATCTGTCTGTCTCAGGGTTGCGCTGCGAGGTGTAGAAGGTGATGCCGTTCTCGTTGTTGACATAGGCTTCCAGCTCCGAAAAAGAGGGACTGTCCATATCGGCAAACGCGGTCACGGCGCAGCCCAGACAAAGCAGGATGGCCAGCGCGAGCGCGGCAAGTCGTTTCATATTCATTGCTGCTCCTCCTTCTCCGCCGGTTCCGCGGCGGGTTGTTTGCGTTTTTTGACCAGCGCGACACTGACGCCTGTCACGAGCGCCAGGATCACGGCGGCGGCAACGCAGCCGAGGATGATCGTGCGCGGCGGGGCTTTGACGGCCACGCCGTCGCCGTCCGCTTTCTGCGCCGCGGTCGTCGCGTCGCCTGCGGGCGTGGTCGCTGCGGGCGTGGTCCGATCCGCGGCTTCATTCTCCGCGGGGTTCTCCAGGAAGGACGCGAGAGAATAGATATAGTCGTCGTTGAGCTCGAGCACTTCGTCGTAGTCATAGTAGGTCCAGCCGCGCTGATCGCCACAAACGACGTAATGCCAGTCGCGTTCCTTCTCGGGAAGATCCGGCGCTTCGTTCTCGGTAATGTAATAATCGAACAGCTCGATCAGCTGCTCCTCACCGAGGATCTTGCCGATCCGCTCCGAAGAAGAATCCGGCTTGGCAAACAGCAGCAGATTGGAGGTTTCCGCAACGCTGCACGTTCTTCCCGCGTGGAAGACCACTGTCTCCGGATCGGTCTCCGAATTGAACCGCGCCCAGTACTGCGCGCCGTCCACTGTAACCCGGTACCAGGTGTCGTAGGGCGCATTATAAAACTCGCTGTCGCCCGGCTTGACCCCCTCGACGCTGCTCTTTCGCACCTCCAGATCATACGGCAGGATCTGATAGACTTCGGTCATTTTGCCGGCCGGCGCGTCGACGGAGGTCTCTTTGTAGAGCGGTTTTGCTTCTGTCGTCATCAGGTAGCCGTCAACCGGCGCTTCCACGTTGTACCAAAGCGGCATCCAGCCCGTTTTTCCCTGATAGGTCACGTTGGCGTAGCTGCCGTAATACAGCTCAAACGTCAGCGCCTCGCCGGCGGGGACCGATGTCAGGGGCGCCTTCTCCTCCTCCGCCATGGCGTCGAGGATCGTTGCGTAGATCGGCGCCTCCCCGGTCGTCTTCGCCGTGCCGAGCGGCGTTTGCGAGGATTCCCTGTATTTTACAGACTGTGCGAACGCAGGCTCCTCGTCGCGGTCGCTGCCGGTCTGCACCCAGCCGCGGGCGTCGGGCGTGTAATCCCAGATGGAATAGCCGTCGTCGGGCGAAAGATCGTCGGCGTGCGTAACGGTGATCTCCTTGCCTTTGGGCAGGGTCTTCACGACGTCATAGGATTTGCCGGGGCCCTTGTGCACCTGCACGCCCTCCGGCGCGACCACCACGTAGTGGCGCGGCGATGCATAGGCGTTTTCATCCGCCGGCGCGACTTCGGTCAGCTCCAGATGTACGTCGCCCTCGCGCACATAGCCGAATTCCTCCTGATATTCGAGCCAATAATACAGCACGCCGTCCTCGTCGAATTCACCGGTCAGCGTCAGCTCGGTCCCCTGCGGGATCGTGATCCCCGACGGTTTCAGCTCCCACTCATCCTCTTCTTCGTCGTTCTGATATTGATAAAGCGGGATGCCGCCTTCCTTTTCGACCGTGCCCGCAAGGTCGGAAAAATGCGGGCCCTCGCCGTCCGCGAAGGCAACGGTCGGGATGCTCAGGCAGAGCAGCACGGCCAGCAGCAGGGCAATCAGCTTGTTGTGTTTCATTTGGTATTCCCTCCCAGATTGGTTTTGTCTTCGGATTTTGCAGCCTGCGCTTTTTTCCGGCGGCTGCGGCGGATCAGAAGAATCACCGCGACTGCCAGGATCACGGCGACAGCGGCGCAGATCACAAAGGTCGCTGTCGGATCGTTCATCAGCTGCCCGGGATCCATGGGCGCCGCCGCGTCGGCAAAGGCCGTCACTGCCAGCTGCAGGCTGAGCAGCAGCGCCGCAAGTGCGGCAACCAGACGTTTCATGCGATTCCCTCCTTATTTGAAAATCAGATTGATCGCCAGACCCGCGCCGTAGGACGCCGCGTTGCACAGCAGCGACAGCAGGAACGGATGCGGCCGGCGTTTTTCCAGTGTTTTATAATAGACGAAGCCCTCGCTGCCGAAAGCGGCCAGCTCCACGGCGATCAGCACCCACAGGCGCGCCCGTGCGCCGTAAAAGAACCCGGTCAGAAAGGTGCTGACGTTCACAAGCGGGTTGGTCATCACGTTGACCAGCGCCACATACAGCAGATCCCGCCTGCGCAGGCCGAGCAGCGCGGCGAGGCCGGTCTCGATCGCCACGGTGAGCAGCAGATTGCGCACCATATAGTACGGCAGAAGATTCAGCACGGCGCATCCTCCGCCGCCGGGGCAGTTTCCTCCTGCGGTGCTGCGGATTGCCGCTGTTTTTTCAGCTCCAGCGCGACCAGCACGGCGGTGACGGCGATGATCAGGAGCACCACGGCCGTCAGGATCAGCAGGGGCGTGCGCACGTGCGCCGCAAGCGCCGCGTCAAATAACCAGCGAAAATCAGACATTCCGTTTTTCATCCTTTCTGATGATGATCGCCATGCCGATCAGGCAGAGCAGCGTGAACGCAGCAATGATAATGCCGTTCGACCGTACAGTGGTGAATTTGAAAAAGAAGATCGGCGCCGTGCCGAGGAACAAACCGATCGTCGTCAGCCCGAAGGCCAGACCCGGCGTCTCCGGCAGCACAGAAACGAGCAGCGCGAGCGTGATCGACATCGTCATGCTGAAGAACATCACGCCGATCAGCGAGATCAGCATCCGCTCATCCCCCAGCAGCAGGAACGGCAGCGCCGCAGCGGCACTGAACAGCGCGATCCGCTTGACGCCGAACCGGTCGGCCAGCACGCCGCCGGCCGCCTTGCCCACACCCATGGCCACATAGAGCAGCACCGTCTGCAGCACGGTCTTTTTCCACGAGGTCGGAATGCCGTAGCCCATGTAGCCGCGCACGATCACGATCAGCACCGCAGCCAGGATCACGACGACGGCAGGCACCTTCTCGGATGCGTAATGAAACGCCGCGCAGGGCCGCGCCGTTTTGTCTGCCGCACGCCGGTCATACTCGGCGAGCAGCACGAACGGGATCACCGTCAGCGCAAAGATCGCCATCACCCAGATCGGCAAACCCGTTTTTGCCAGCAGCCGTCCTGTAATGACGCCGAACGAGCCGCCGGAAACAAAAATCGCACTCGGCGAGAGCCGCCCCGCCGCGCTGCGCAGCGTCACCTCGGCGCCGCTGACATGGGTGCAGGCGTTTCCGATGCACAGCACGATCAGCGCGATGAGCGCCGCAGGTTTGCCGGACAGCAGGAAAAGCAGAGACGCCGCGGACAGCAGCACCAGACCGATCACGCCGAAATTGCAGCGCGGATGCCGGTCGCTCCATGCGCCGATCAGCGACTGCGGCACAAACGCCAGCGCATCATAAATCAGCGGCATGATCCAGAGCCATGCGCTGTCCCCCGCCAAACGGCCGAGCGCAAAAAAGCAGACGACCTCGGTGACGAAGTGGACGTAAAAATACAGCCAGCCCGGCGCAAGCCCGGCTGCGGATTTGGAACGTTCCATCAAAGATCCCCCCTTTGTTCTTTTCGTTCCACCCTCATTATATTTCGGCATTCCAATCATGTCAAATTACAAATGATAAAGAAAGAATGACAATTCGGAAACAAAAAATGTCAATTAACAACACGATTCGCAGACCGTGATTTCCGGTTCCATTTTACCATTTTTCCTGCGAATGCGCAACCGTTTTTGTCTTTCTTATTTTAAAATACAGCAAAAAACGGGCCTGCATTCTCATGCAGACCCGTTCGTCGCTTTTTTGCTTTTGATCAGTCG
>JAFWCS010000364.1 GCA_017534365.1 Clostridia bacterium
TATAATCCCCGCTCCGGCTCCAGCTTCAGACGGCCCTCCGCAGAAAAGATCGCCGCCAGCTTCGATCCGCAGCGCTTCAACGTGGAGATCGCGCAGACCGTCTGCCGCGGCCAGGCCACGCAGATCGCCCGCACCCGCGGCCCCGCCTACGATCTGGTCGTGTGCTGCGGCGGAGACGGCACGCTCAATGAAGTGATCACCGGTCTGATGCGCGCGCAGCGCCGTCCCGGTCTCGGCTATATCCCGATCGGCACGACCAACGACATGGCCGCCGCGATCGGCATCCCGACCGATCTGCAGCAGGCAGCCGCGCTGATCATGGACGGGCATACCCGCGCGCTGGATATCGGCCAATGGAACGACCGCTATTTCTCCTACGTCGCCTGCTTCGGGCTGGGCGTGCACGTTTCCTACAAAACGCCGCAGCTGATGAAGAATCTCTTCGGCTACAGCGCCTACATGATCAACGGCTTCGGCTTTCAGACCATCCCGACCCTGCGGCAGGTCCGGCCGCGCCATATCCGCATCGAATTTGACAACGGGCAGGTGCTGGAGGACGATTTTTATTTCGGCACCGTTTCCAACGCGACGACCGTGGCCGGCATGTTTCATTTCAATCCCGGCGACGTGCTGCTCAATGACGGGGAATTTGAATTGCTGCTCGTGCGCCGGCTGAAAAAGCCGACGGATATCTTTCGCATGATTCGCCGCATCAAGGCGCGGGATTATGACGGCGATTCCCTGATCTATCAGAAGATCACCGGCGCGCGATTCCTCTTCGACGCACCGGAGCCCTGGTCGCTGGACGGCGAATTCGGCGGCAGGCCGGAGATCGCGGACTTTCGTCTGCTCCCGCAGGCGATCGAGATCTTCGCGCCGAAGAACAGCCTGTTTCTGCCGGAGAAGGAAGCTGCCGGCAGCGAACGCGAGGCCTGAATCTCACTTGTCATGATGAAGACCGCAGCGGCATACGCGGGTATGCTGCTGCGGTTTTTCCATTGCAGACACCGCGCGGATGATTGGCCGCAAAGAGCACACCGTTCTCTCATTTTACGAAAACCCCCGATTCGGCGGTTTTCCGCTTGCATCCGCCGGCGTTTTCCTGTATAATGAAAGCAGAGAAAATAAAAAGGAGTGGTTTTATGAGAACCGCGCTCGAAAAGCGCTATTCCGTGCGGACCTACACCGCGCCGCCGTCAGAGGCGCAGACCGCCTTCATCGACGCCGCGCTGCAAAAGCTCAATGCGGCAAGCGGGCTGACCGCCGCCTATCTGGCGGACGGCGCAGCGGCCTTTGCCAGCCGCACCAAAACCTACGGCATGTTCAAAAACGTGCAGGCGCTGATCCTGCTCAAGGGGCCGCAGGATCTGCCCCACCTGTGCGAAGCAGCCGGCTATTACGGGCAGGCGCTCGTGCTCGATCTCTGGGAGCAGGGCGTGGGCAGCTGCTGGGTCGGCGGCACCTTTGACAAAGAAAAGCTGGCCGTCCCCGCCGGTGAGACGCTGGTCTGCGTGCTGACGGTCGGGCAGTTCGACGCGCCCGGCACGAAGGATAAGGTGATCCTGAACCGCCTGCACAAGCGCAAGCCGATCTCCGCGCGCATCACTGCCGATTTCTCGCTGCCGACCTGGCTTGCGGCGGCGATGGAGGGCGTGCGCCTTGCGCCGAGCGCGGTCAACGCGCAGGCGCCGCATTTTTCCTGGCAGGGCGGCGTCGCAACCGCGACGATCGACGACGAGCACCCGATGCATCTGGTGGATCTGGGCATCGCCAAGCAGAATTTCGTGCAGGTCGCAGGCGGCAGCTTCGCCCTCGGCCGCGGCGGCAGCTACACGCCGGACGATCATGCTTAAGCCGCACGTTGTCAGCACGGACAGCTTCCTGTGCTTCGAGCTGCTGGATGCGCGCGGAGACCGCGTGGATTCCACCGTCGTCACAAAGCGGCATCCGCACGACGTTCTGCATTTCTTTCCGAGCGCGCAGGCCTATCTGGACGACGCCTCGGCGCAGCTGCAGACGCTGCTCACCCGGCACGCGGACGCGCTGGACTTTGACGCCGCCATCGAAGCGCGTACCGAAGCGGAATTCACCCTTTACCGCGAAGTGAACGGCATGTGAATACGGATGCAATCCCGCCCGCTGCGGCCCTGTGCCGCGGCGGGCGATTTCGTCTGCCTGCCGCCCCGCGGGCTTCCTTTTTTTGCTTCAAAATGACCTGCTTTTTCCGAATTGTTTTTTCATTTTTACGCGGAGAGGAATGCACAACTTTTCCCCTTGTGATTCTCTCTAAAAAGTGTGTAAAAAAAAGCTGAAAGTTGTGGCACATTTTTTTCTTGAAATCGTTTATAATGAATGTCGGAACAGCGCGTATTCTGTCGCTGTATTTTATGATCGATCGAGGATCCTGACGCTATGGTTTTTTCCGGATTCCCATTTTTATTATGGTTTTTGCCGTTCTTTCTGGCCACCTACTATTTCGCGCCGAAAAAATGGAAAAATCTGACGGTTTTGTTCTTCAGTCTGGTGTTTTACGGCTACGGCTGCCTGGAGCACCCGCTCTATTTTGTGCTGATCGTCGCGCTCGTGCTGGTGAATTATCTGTTCGGTCTGGCCATCGGGCGCGGGAAGGGCAAAAATGCCTTCCTGATTTTCGGCCTGCTCTGTGATTTCGGCACGCTCTTTGTGTTTAAATATCTCGATTTCACGCTTTCCGTTGTGAAC
This sequence comes from Clostridia bacterium, assembly GCA_017534365.1. Lineage (GTDB taxonomy): Bacteria > Bacillota > Clostridia > Oscillospirales > Acutalibacteraceae > CAG-177. The sequence continues at coordinate 2,722 of JAFWCS010000364.1, forward strand.
CGCGTCACCGGCGCTTCGCTGCCGCTGACGAACTGGGTGCTGCCCATCGGCATCAGCTTTTTCACCTTCCAGATCGTGTCCTATCTGATCGACGTCTACCGCGGCACCGCGCCGGCGGAAAAGAATCCGATCGATCTGGGCACTTATATCATCGCCTTCCCGCAGCTGATCGCCGGGCCGATCGTCAAATATGACGAGATCCGTCTGCAGCTGCATGACCGGACCGCGACGAAGGAATCCATCATCGAGGGCGCCGAGAAATTCATCATCGGCCTCGGGCTCAAGGTGCTGCTGGCGAACCGTCTGGGCGGCCTCTGGACGGAAACGGCTAAAATCGGCTATGCCTCCGTTTCCGTGCCGATGGCGTGGCTGGGCATCCTCGGCTATTCGCTGCAGCTTTATTTTGATTTTTTCGGCTATTCGCTCATGGCGATCGGTCTGGGCAAGCTGATGGGCTTCGATTTCCCCGAGAATTTCCGCGAGCCGTATATGGCGCGCTCCATGACGGATTTCTGGCGGCGCTGGCATATGACGCTCGGCAGCTGGTTCCGCGAATACGTCTACATTCCGCTGGGCGGCAACCGCAAGGGCAAGGCGCGCACCTATCTGAATCTCTTCATCGTCTGGATGCTGACCGACATCTGGCACGGCGCGGGGGCGAACTTCATCCTCTGGGGCCTGTTCCTTGCGACTGTGATCCTGCTGGAAAAGGCGTTTTTCGGCAAATTCCTGGAGCGGCACGCCGTGATCGGCCACCTCTATATGCTGCTGCTGATCCCCATTTCCTGGCTGATCTTCGCGCTGGATTCCCTGCGGGATCTGGGCGACTATCTGCTGCGTCTGGTCGGGCAGGGCGGCGAATTCGTCTATGCCGGCGACTGGGTCAAAAATCTTAGATTCTTCTGGCCGTTCCTTGCGGCCGGCATCCTGCTCTCCACACCGCTGGGCAGAAAACTCTATGAAAAATGCCGCGGCAAATGGATCATGATCCCTGCGCTGCTTGCCATCACCGCGGGGGCGATCTACTGCCTCTACCGCGGCCTGAACGATCCCTTTATGTATTTCAGATTCTGAGGAACGCACCATGAAACAGAAGCTTTTCGCAGGCGTCAGCCTGCTGCTTGCAATTGCATTTTTATATACCGGTCAGCGGTTCGTGATGACGGACGACTTCCCGAAGAAGCTGCTGCAGCGCGCCGCAACGACTGCCGCCGCAACGACTGCCGCCGCAACGACGAAGCCCACCGCCCCGGCCACAACGACGGCAGCGCCCGCAACGGCGGAGCCTTCAACCGCTGCGACCACCGCAACCGCCGCGCCTGCTTCCACCGCCGGTACCTCCGCCGCAGCCGCGGCTTCAACGGCGACCCGCGCGCCCGCGCAGACGCAGAAACCGACCGCATCCGCCGCGCCGACCTCTGACGCATCGTCCCGATCCACCGCGCCAAGTTCATCCGCTGCGCCGACCGACGCGACGAAGCCGACCGCGTCCGCTGTGCCGACGGATCCCTCCACCCATGCCCCGCTGTTTCCGCCGCGACCGCAATCCGGCTTTCAGCAGGCGCCGCAGGATTATTTCAAGGATGCGCTGTTCATCGGCGATTCCCGCACGGAGGAGCTGATGGAATACGGCGATCTGCCCGGCGCGACCTTCTTCGCGCGCGTATCCATGAGCGTCTACAACATGCACAAAAAGACCTGCTAGGTCAACAACGGCATCGGCGATATTTCGTTCGACAGTCTGATGGCCAGGTATCAGTTCAA
>JAFWCS010000041.1 GCA_017534365.1 Clostridia bacterium
CGCTCCAGCATCTGCGGTCGAGCGTTGTCGTCCGGATCGCAGAAGAAGAGATAGTCTCCCGTCGCCGCGTCCAAGCCCGCATTCCTGGCCGGCCCCGCCCCGGTAACGTTTCTCACATCGTCAGCGACGAGGGATACGGAAAGAACGAATACATCGAGACCTCGCGCCGTCTCGTCGTCATCACGGCTCCCGGACCCGGTTCGGGAAAAATGGCGACCTGCCTCTCTCAGCTGTATCATGAAAACAAACGCGGCAGCAAGGCCGGCTACGCAAAATTCGAGACCTTCCCGATCTGGAACCTGCCGCTCAAGCATCCCGTGAATCTGGCCTATGAAGCAGCCACAGCCGATCTCAATGACGTCAACATGATCGACCCCTATCATCTGGAAGCCTACGGCGTGACGACCGTCAATTATAACCGCGACGTTGAGGTTTTCCCCGTGCTCAACGCGATCTTTGAAAAAATCGAAGGCAAGAGCCCCTACCGTTCGCCGACGGATATGGGCGTCAACATGGCGGGCTACGCGATCTGCGACGACGAAGTGACGCGCGAAGCCTCCAAGGCGGAAATCATTCGCCGCTATTTCGCCGCGATGAACGATCTGCGCATGGGCCGCGGCAAGCAGGAAGCCGTGGATAAGATCGTCAGCCTGATGAATCAGGCCGGCATCAGCGCGGAAGACCGCGCCGTCATCCGCCCGGCGCTGGAAAAGAGCGAAATGACCGGCGGGCAGCCCGCTGTCGCCATCGAGCTGCCGGACGGCAAGATCGTCACCGGCAAGACCTCGAATCTGCTCGGCGCTTCCTCCGCCGCGCTGCTGAATGCGGTCAAGCATCTGGCCGGTCTGCCGGATGATCTGCTGATGATCGACCCCTCCATTATCGAGCCGATCCAGAAGCTGAAGATCGGCATTCTGAAAAATCACAATCCGCGCCTGCATTCCGATGAAACGCTGATCGCGCTGTCCATGAGCGCGAATATGAATCCCGCCGCGAAACGCGCGTTGGCCGCCGTTTCCGGCCTTGCGGGCTGCGAAGCGCATTCCACCGTCATCCTGTCGCAGGTGGATCTGGACGTTTATCGCAAGCTCGGCATCAATCTAACCTGCGAGCCGCGGTATCAGACGAAAAAGCTGTATCACAAATAATCATATTTTAAGGAAAGAGGAATCATCATGAGCAACTGTGCAATTGTCGGCATCAACTGGGGTGATGAAGGCAAGGGCCGCATGGTCGATCTGCTGACGCACGATTACGATCTGGTCGTGCGTTATCAGGGCGGCGGCAATGCCGGTCACACCGTCATCAACGAATACGGCAAATTCGCGCTGCATCTGCTGCCCTCCGGTATCTTCCGCCCGGGCGTTGTCAACATTCTCGGCAACGGCGTCGCACGGATCCTGAAAATCTCTGGGCGGAGATGCAGATGGTCACGTCGCAGGGCGTTGCGCTCACGCCGGAAAATCTCAAAATCAGTGAGCGCGCTTCCCTGCTCATGCCCTGGCACCGTGATCTGGACGCGCTCGAGGAAGCGCGGCTGGCGGATAAGAAATTCGGCTCCACGCGGCAGGGCATCGCGCCCTTTTACGGCGACAAGTATCAAAAAAAGACCGTGCTTGCCGGCGAACTGTTTTATCCGAAAAAGCTGCGCGCGCATCTGCAGTCGCTCATCGAGTGGAAAAACCTGACGCTCTGCGAGGTCTATCACGCCGCGCCCTATACGATGGAACAGCTGGAGGCGTGGATCGCGGATTATTGTGAGAAAATCAAGCCCTTCATCTGCGACACCGGCAAGGTGCTGCGCAACGCGCGCGAGAGCGGCAAACGCATTCTGTTTGAAGCGCAGCTCGGCGCGCTGCGCGATCTGGATTACGGCATTCATCCCTACACGACCTCGTCCAATCCCGTGGCAGCTTATGCGCCGATCGGCGCAGGCGATCCCGCGGCGAAGGTCGATGAAGTCATCGGCGTAGTCAAAGCCTATTCGACCTGCGTTGGCGAAGGGCCGTTCACCTGCGAATGGTTCGGGCCGGAAGCGGAGAAGCTGCGCGAAGCCGGTCAGGAATACGGCGCAAAAACCGGCCGTCCCCGCCGCGTTGGCCCGATCGATCTGGTCGCAACGCGCTACGGCGTGCAGACGCAGGCAGCCACGGCGCTTGCGCTGACAAAGCTGGACGTGCTCAGCTATATGGAGCAGATCCCGGTCTGCGAACGCTATCTGCTGGATGGAAAAGAAACGGACGATTTCCCCTTCCCCGCCGCGCTGGACGACGCGCAGCCGGTCTTCCGCACCCTGCCCGGC
>JAFWCS010000365.1 GCA_017534365.1 Clostridia bacterium
AGATGACCAGCCAATCGGCTTATTTCACCGCGCTCAAAATCGTCAAAAACGAGGACGACGCACAGGACGTGCTGCAGGAAAGCTACATGATCATGCTCGACAAGATCAATGATCTGGAGAAGCCGGAGGCCTTTCTGAGCTGGTTCCATATGATCGTCGCCAACAAAGCCAAGGAGCTCCTGCGAAAAAACAATCATTACCTGTTCAGCGATCCGGATGAATCGGCGAATGACAACGCCGACGAGTTTATTAATTCGCTGGAGGATGAAACCGAAGCGTATTCTCCCGCCGCGGGCGTGGAGCAGGAGGAGCTGCGCAAGCAGATGCTCAGACTCATCGACGGCCTGAGCGATGAGAAGCGCACGGTGATCCTGCTGTATTATTATAACGACCTCACGATCCGGCAGATCGCCGAGTCGCTCGACGTCAACGAAAACACGATCAAGAGCCGTCTGTTTTATGCCAAACGGGAGCTTGCCGACGGCGTGAAGGCCTACGAGAAAAAGCACGGGCGGCTGCTGGCAGCCTCGCCCGTCGCGCTCCTGCTTCTCGCGCTGCGGGACGAAAGCGCGGCAGCCTCGCTCTCGTTTGTCAAGAGCGGCGCGGCAGCCTCCACGCTCGCCGCGGTCCAGTCCGGCGCTGCTGCAGCCCAAACCGCAGCGACGGCAGCGGCTGGCGGTTCTGCAGCCGCGGGCAGCGGCGCGGCAGCAGCCGGAAGCGCAACCGCAGCGACAGCCACAGGCAGCACGGCAGCGGCAGCCGGCGGCGCAGCGGCAAAAATCCTCGGCATGACCGTGGCGCAGAAGGTGATCGCAGGGGCGGTCGCAGCGGCGGTCATCGGCGGCGGCGCAGTCGGCGTCAAGCAGGCTGCGGAGCATCTGCGCGCCCCGCAGATTGCGGAAACGAGCCTGACTGCGCAGGCGGAGGCGGCCTGGCGGGAGGAAACGGAACCCACCCCGTCCGCCCGCGCCTTCGCGGCGCTGACGGAAAGCGCCAATGCGCAGACTGCCGCCGGCACGGAACCGGCAACGACGGCGGCGCCGGGCTCCAATACGAGCGTGCGCGCGCGCGAAACGACCGCAGCAGGGTCTGCGCAGTCCGCCGCGGCACAGACGAGCGCGTCCCGGGCGGCGAGCACGAACGCCGTGAGAACGACGACGGCCCGGGCTACAACGACCAGGGCGTCCACAACAAAAGCAACGACGACCCGGGCGAGCACAACGGTCAGGGCCACCGCGGCGCAGGAGGAAACGACTGCCGCGGCAAGGACGACCACAACCAAGCCGACCACAACGAAACCGACCACGACAAAACCGACGACGACCACGACGAAGCCGACCACAACGACCGAAAAGCAGACCGCGACGGTGACCATCACCATCACGCAGAGCGGCAGCTATGCGGACACGGCGACCGTCACCGTGGACGCCGGCGACACCTTTACCTTCAGCGACGCGAAGTCCGCCGTCGCCGCCAAGGGCTACGATACGTCCTTTGCGGAGTATTCCGGCGGTTCGCTGCCGATCACGGCCGAGGCCGGCCGCTCCTACAGCATCACCATTGACGTGGAATAAACCGTGTTTGTGAGGGATTCAGAATGAAAGCTGCAAGAAGAACCCTGTCTCTGCTCCTGGCGAGCCTGCTGTTGCTCGGCGCCGTTTCGCTGACCGGCGGATCGGCCGCCCTGGCCGCGACGGACGGCCCGCTGACCTATGTGGTAAGAAACGGGAGCGCGACCGTGACGCAGTGCGTTTATAACGCGGCGGGCACGGTGACCGTGCCGGCAACGCTCGGCGGCGCGCCGGTGGCGGCGCTCGCAGAGGAAGCCTTTCGCGGCTGCTCCGACGTGAAGGAGGTTGTTTTGCCGGAAACGCTGCTGACCATCGGTGATCGCTACTTTGAGTTTTGTTTCGGCCTGCTGCGCGTCGATCTGCCGGAGAGCCTGCTTGCCCTCGGCACGGCGGCGTTTCACGATTGCGTCGCGCTGCAGAGCATCCGGATCCCCGCAAGCACGGACCGCATCGGCTTTTGTCCCTTTTCCGAATGCACGTCGCTCCGGTCTCTGACGGTGGACCCGGCAAATCCGGTCTATTACAGCGCCGGCAACTGCCTGATCGAGCGCGCGAGCGGGACCCTGCTCGTCGGCTGCAGCTTCAGCGAGATCCCGCAGGACGGCAGCATCCGGGCGATTGCGGAAAGCGCGTTTGAATATTGCAGAGAAATCACAGCCGTGACCGTGCCGGCCGGCGTGGAAACGCTTGGTGATTATGCGTTCGCCGGCTGCGACGCGATCACGCAGCTGCAGCTCCCGGACGGCCTGAAGCAGATCGGCCAGTTCGCGTTTTATAATTGTTCGCAGCTGCGCGCGCTCGACCTGCCGGACAGCGTGGAGCAGATCGGCGCCTACGCCTTCTGCAACTGCGACCGGCTGACGGCGCTGGAGCTGCCGGAAAGCCTGACGGAGATCAGCGAGTATCTGCTGTATCTCTGCCCGCGTCTGCTGCGCGTGACCATTCCGCGCGGCATCCGTTCGATCGGCAGGCTGTTCAACGACGGCTGCACCCTGATGACGGATATCTATTATGAAGGTCCGCCGGAGGACTGGGCGCGTGTGCAGGTTGCACAGCAGGATAAAGAATTCAACGAGGCGGTGATCCATTTCATCGGCGGCGTGTGTGAGAAGGCCGACGCAGCCTCCGGCGTGGGGCTGACGTTTGAATACGGCACCTTCGGCACGCCGAATGACAGCACGCTGACCCTGCGGGTCGAGCGGGTTGCGGAGGGCGATGCGCGCTTCAGCGCCTATAAAGTGAATGTGGACGGCGCGCAGCATGCGCTCTATGAGATCCATATGGAGGATGCCGAAGGCCGGTCCTACCAGCCGCAGGATGGCAGGCTTGTCACCGTGCGCATCCCGATGCCCTTTGTGATCGAGCCGGAGAGCTACGGCGCGATGTTCATTCACCACCGCAAGCAGGACGGCACGACCGAGCGCATCAAATACAGCACCGGCGCGCTGCGCGTGGAGGATGCCTGCTTTGTGTTCGAGGTCAGCTCCTTCAGCGATTTCGCGGTCTGCTCGGATGATCAGGGCAACCATGCGGATACCGACCGCGACCACATCTGCGATTTCTGCGGCGATTCTCTGACTTATACGACGGATCTGATCGTGGACGGCGAAAACCTCGGTCCGGTGACATATTACTATAATGATACCGTTGCGTCCGTGCTGCTGGATCCGCCCGCGCGCCCGGGCTACACCGGCGCATGGGTGTATACGGTCACCCGCGACGTGCTGGAGATCCATCCGGTCTATACGCCGATCGTCTATTACGCGACCTTCCTTGCGGAGGGGGCGCAGGTGGGCGAGAAGCTCCCGTTCACCGTGGAAACGGAGGCGATCACGCCGCCGCCCGTGCCGGAGAAGCCGGGCTATGCCGGCGCGTGGAGCGATTTCACGCTCGGCATCGGCGATCTGATCGTGACGGCGGTCTATACGAATCCCACTGCGGACGCAAAGCTCTTTGTGAAATCGAGCGCGACCGTGGATTACCGCACCAAGGTGACGGTCACGGCTTATGCGCAGGGCGTGCCTGCCGGTTTTTATCTGGCGCTGTATGAAGGCGCGAACGTGCTCGCGCGCGGAGACAACGAGACCGTCAGCTGCGACGTGGGGCAGCTGACGGCGGACAAACAGTACGTGGTGAAGGTGATCGACAAAAACGGCCTGCTGCAAAAGGACGGCACGGGCACGCCGCTGGCGAAGTCCGTTTCCGTGACGGTGAAGACCGGCTTTCTGCAGCGTCTGGCAGCCTTCTTCAAGGGCCTCTTCGGCCTCCTCCCGCGCGTGGAGATCAAGCCGTGAACCCTGCAAAGACACATCATCCCGCGGCAGCGCACCGTAAGGGTGATTATTACGAGCGGAGCGAGTAACAAGGTTCTGCCGCGCAGCGGCAGGTTCTTATCAATCGCCCGCAAAAGCATCTGCAATTTTCAGGCGTCACTCCCTGCATGGGGGGATTGCGCCGGACAACGGAAAAAGAAAAAGCCGAGGCGGGAAAGCCTCGGCTTTTTCTCGTATAAAACGGGGGGACAAAAGATGGAAGTGGTCTAAGGCAGAATGGATTCAAAACCCATTCGTTTTTTCAGGCAGATTTTCGGCAATGCCGCGTCATCTGCCTTGACAATGCGGAAGCATTCTCTTCCGCAGCTTCCTTGCCTTGCGCAAAAATCTGCACTGAAAAAATGCGCAGCACCGCACGGCGCGGATGTTTTTCGTCAAACAACGAAAAAGCGCAGGCAATACTTATAGGTATTAACGAGCATTTTGAGGCAGGATGGCGGAAAACACACCGCCGTGCGGCGAAATGTGTTTGGATCCATTCTGCTTAATTACTCAGCCTGTTTGGAATACTTCTTGAGATACACAACGCGCATCAGAAGCGCTTCCACAGGGTTGATGGGCTTGGCCGGCGCCGCGACCTTGGTGGCGAGCAGCGCAAGGCAGCTCTTGCTCATGATCATATCGACGGCCTCGGCGTCGCCTGCGTTCTTGCCGCAGCACAGGGCGCCCTGGTCGCGCACGAGCACGGCGTTCTTGCCCTTGATGGCCTTGCCGACCTTCGCCGGCTTGGCGCATTTGACCTTGGTGCCGCAGATCTGGGAGAAATCATCCAGCAGCGGCTTCATGGTCTTATGGAGGCGGGAAACGGCGACCGTTTCCTCCTCCGTATTATGAATGATATCGTTCAGCCCGGGATTCATCAGATAAATATCGCGATGCATCCGCGCGGCCTCGCCCAGGGAGGCGTCCGCCAGACCGGAGGCGAGATCCATGACTGATTCGCTGCCGTCGGCTTCATTTGTGAAGATGATCTTGCCGGTGGAGCGGTCAACGGTGCTATTATACAGCATTGTCGGGTCAATTGGAAGAGCTTTTTTTGATTTTGTGAGCGAATCTGCAATTTTTATACAAAATTCGTTCAGATTATCCGCTTTTATGCCGAGTTTTTCCTTCGCGGCGTTCAGCAGATACGCTGCGCTGACGGATTCGAGCATCTCGGCGACCGCAAACGCTTCTTCCAGATCCTTGCCGTAGCAGAGCGCGCCGTGATGCGCCATGACGACCGCCTTGGAGGGGCTGGCCTTCAGCGCGGCGGTAACGCCCTTGCGCAGCTTCTTCGTGCCGGGCAGGCCGTAGCCGCCGAGCAGGATGTTGCTGCCGATCAGCTGCGCCGCTTCGCCCGTGACCGTGTCGATCCCGCGCTTGAGCGCGCTGATCGCAGAGGCCACCTTCTGATGGGTATGGATCACGAAATTCGCGTCCGGATAGGCCTTGTAGACCTCGGCGTGGATGCCCTTTTCGGAGGAAGGCTTCACATCGCCGCTCCAGGCCAGATCCTCGATGCCGACCACGACGATATCCGCCGGCGTCAGGCCGATATAGGGCTTGCCGCTGGGCGTGATGACAAAGGTCTTGTCATCCACGCGGCAGCTGACGTTGCCCCAGGTGCGGGCGATCAGGCCGTTGGCGACCAGCTTTTCACCCGCTTCGATGACGAGCTGTTTTGCAGTTAAAACATCCATTTGGCATGCCGTCCTTTCAAAAAAGGGCGGGAGGCTTGCCCCCGCCCGGTGCAAACGTGGATTACTTTTTCTTGGAGGTGTCGATCACGCCGATCTGCGCGAAGACGCGGTCGAAGGCGGCCAGCGCTTCGTCGATCAGTTCGGGCGTATAGGCCGCGCTCGTGTAGAGACGGCTGCCCGCGAGGGTGACCAGACCCTCCGCCATGTAAGCAGCGCCCATGTGGGTCATTTCCTGCTTGCGCACGTTCGTTTCGTCCAGAACCTTCGGCACGGTCCACAGCTTCTTCCAGTTGATGGAGAAGTTCAGGGTGCCGACGGTTTCGAGATGGCAGATGGAGCCCTGGTTGAAGGCCACGAACGGCAGATCACGCTTCTTGATGATCTCCTGCAGGCCGGCGGTGAGCCGGTCGCCCATCTGCGCCGCCTTGTAGCAGGCGTCCGCTTTTTCCATTTCCTCGAGCATCGTGTAGCCGGCCACGCAGGAAAGCGGGTTCGCGCTCATCGTGCCGCCGCAGAATGCCTTGTGGATCTTCTGATTGCCGTCAAGACCGGCGCCCAGATACTTCATGTATTCCTTCTTGCCGCCCAGGCCGCCCGCACCGGGGTAGCCGCCGGCGATGACCTTGCCGAAGACGGTCAGGTCGGGGGAGACGCCGAAATAGCCCTGCGCGCCGTTCATGCTCACGCGGAAGGCGGTGACGACCTCGTCAAAGATCAGCAGCGCGCCGTATTTGCGGCAAAGCTGCTCCACGCCCTTGCAGAAGTTCTTGTCGACCGGTCTGGAGCCGCTCTCGGGGCCGATGGGCTCAAGCATAACGGCAGCAGTGCCGCCCTTGAACTTGTTCGCGCGCAGCTTCTTCTCAAGATCGTTCAGATCGCCGGGGAAGAATTCCTCGGTGTCGCGGAAGATGTAGCGCGGCACGCCGTGCGCCTGGGTGAACTTCGTGCCGGGGATGCGGATGCCGTAGCCGAGCTGATCGCTCCAGCCGTGATAGGCGCCGCCCATCTTGAGAACTTTTCTTTTGCCGGTGGCAAGACGCGCCACGCGGATGGCGCACATGCAGGCCTCGGTGCCCGAGCCGAGCATACGGAACATGTCGACGTTCGGGATCAGATCGGCGATTTTCTTGCCGAGCTTGTATTCATACTCATGGAACAGACCGGTGGACGGGCCGCAGGTGTTCAGCAGCTCGATGACCGCTTCGCGTACGGCCGGCGGGTTGCTGCCCAGCACGGTCGGGCCGCCTGCCTGCAGGAAGTCGAAATAACGGTTGCCGTCGATATCATAAAGGAAGCAGCCGTCTGCCTTCGTGAAGACCAGCGGGAACGGATAGTTGAACGCAAGGTTGTGCTGCACGCCGCCGGGGATGACGGTCTTGGCCTCTTCGATCATCTTCTTGGAGGTGGCGCACTTCGCGTCGAAATAGTTCTCCTCATACGCCTTGAGCGCATCGGGCTTGATCGAATAGACGGGCTTTTTGATCAGCGCGTCCAGCTGTTTCTGGACGGTTGCCGCATCGGGGTAGTTGATGATGCCATGGTTTGCCATGTTGGAGTTCCTCCTGTTTTTTCATTGATTATGTTCGTGAATAGGCGAATCGGAGTATAACTATTAACAGTATAGCATATCTTTTCCGATTATTCAAGCCCGAGTTTTTTTGCCATTTCCGCGGTTTTCAGCTCCAGGAGCTTGGAAACGCCCTCCTCCTGCATCGTGACGCCGTAGAGGGAGTCCGCTTCCTCCATGGTGCCGCGGCGGTGGGTGATGAGGATGAACTGCGTGCGAT
>JAFWCS010000366.1 GCA_017534365.1 Clostridia bacterium
CAACGTAAATTCGATAAACCAAACTCAGCCCTCCTTGGCCTTCAGCGCGCGCGCGCCGATATCGCGCCGATAATAGGCGTTTTCAAAATGAATGCGTTTCGCGATCGCGTATGCTTCCTGCACGGCGTGTGCAAGCGTATCCGCGACTGCCGTTGCGCCGAGCACGCGGCCGCCGTCGGTCAGAAGCGCGTCGCCGTCCTTTTTCGCTCCGGCGATATAGACCTGGTCCGCAACGTCCGCAGGGATTGTGATCGGGAAGCCTTTTTGATAAGAAGCGGGATAGCCGTCGGAAGCCAGGATCACGCAGCAGGCGTCGGCGTCCTTGAAGCGGACTTCAGTTTCCGCCAGCGTGCCGTTCGTGGTCGCCTGCATGATCGTCAGCAGATCGCTTTCGAGCAGCGGAAGGACGACCTGCGTTTCCGGATCGCCGAAGCGGCAGTTGTATTCGATCACCTTCGGACCGTCGGGCGTGAGCATCAGGCCGAAATACAGGCAGCCCTTGAACGTGCGACCCTCGGCGTTCATGGCGTTGATCGTCGGCAGGAAGATCGTTTCCATGCAGGTTTTCGCAACGGCGTCGGTATAGTAGGGATTCGGCGCAACGGTGCCCATGCCGCCGGTGTTCAGCCCCTGATCGCCGTCTTTCGCGCGTTTGTGGTCCATGGAAGAGACCATGGGCTTGATCGTTTTGCCGTCCGTAAAGGCAAGCACGGAGACCTCGGGCCCGGTCAGGAATTCCTCGATCACGATCTGATCGCCGCTCTTGCCGAATTTTTTATCCAGCATGATGCTGTTGACCGCATCGATCGCTTCCTCCCGCGTCTGCGCAATGACGACGCCTTTGCCGAGCGCCAGTCCGTCGGCCTTGATCACGGTCGGCAGCGGTGCGGTTTCGAGATAGGCAAGCGCCTGCGCCGGATCGTCAAACACTTCATATTGCGCGGTCGGGATGCCGTAGCGCTTCATCAGATTCTTTGAAAAGACCTTGCTGCCCTCGATGATTGCGGCATTTGCGCGCGGGCCGAAGCAGGGGATGCCCCGGGCTTCGAGCGCGTCAACACAGCCGAGCACCAACGGATCATCCGGCGCAACGACCGCGTAATCAATGCCGTTTTCTACCGCGAATGCGGTGATGGCGTCGATATCGGTCGCCTTGATCGGCACGCATTCCGCGTCAGCGGCAATGCCGCCGTTGCCGGGCAGGGCGTAAATGTAGTCCACCGTCGGGTTTTCTTTCAGTTTCTTAATGATCGCGTGTTCGCGGCCGCCGCCGCCGACGACTAAAAGCTTCATCGGTTTACCTCCTTAATGATGGAACAGGCGCATGCCAGTGAATGCCATAGCCATGCCGTAATGATCGCAGCAGGCGATCACGGCGTCGTCACGAATGGATCCGCCGGGTTCCGCGATGTAGGTCACGCCGCTCTTATGGGCGCGTTCGATATTGTCGCTGAAGGGGAAGAAGGCGTCAGAGCCGAGCGAAACGCCGGAAATGCCGTCAAGATAAGCGCGCATTTCCTCCGCGGTAAAGGGCTCCGGCTTTCTGGTGAAGTAGTTCTCCCAGATGCCGTCCGCGCAAACGTCCTCTTCATTTTTATTGATATAACTGTCGATCACGTTGTCGCGGTCGGGTCTGCCGATGCTGTCTTTGAACGGCAGATGCAGCACTTTTTCATGCTGACGCAGGAACCAGGTGTCCGCCTTCGTGCCGGCAAGGCGCGTGCAGTGGATGCGGGACTGCTGGCCGGCGCCCACGCCGATCGCCTGCCCGTCCACAGCGTAGCAAACGGAATTCGACTGCGTATATTTCAGCGTGATGAGCGCGATGATCAGATCGCGGATCGCGCTCTCGGGCAGCTCTTTGTTAGCGGTGACGACATTCTGCAGCAGGGCGCGGTCGATTTTGAATTCGTTGCGGCCCTGCTCAAAGGTGATGCCGAAAACCTGCTTATGCTCGATCGGCGCAGGGACGTAGTCCGGATCGATTTTTACGATATTATAATTGCCCTTGCGCTTGGATTTCAGGATTTCGAGCGCCTCGGGTTCATAGCCCGGCGCGATGATGCCGTCGGAAACTTCGCGCTTGATCATTTTGGCGGTGGTCACGTCGCACACGTCGGAGAGCGCGACCCAGTCGCCGAAGGAGCACATGCGATCCGTGCCGCGGGCGCGCGCGTAGGCGCAGGCGAGGGGACTGTCATCCAGTCCGTCAATATCATCGACGAAGCAGGCTTTTTTCAGTGTGTCGGAGAGCGGAACGCCGACCGCTGCGGAGGTCGGGCTCACGTGCTTGAAGGAAGTCACCGCAGGCAGGCCGAGCGCTTCATTCAGCTCCTTGACCAGCTGCCAGGAATTGAAAGCGTCAAGAAAATTGATATAGCCCGGGCGGCCGCTGAGGATCTCGATCGGCAGATCGCCGCCGTCCTCCATAAAGATCTTCGCGGGCTTCTGGTTGGGATTGCATCCGTATTTCAGTTCAAACTCTTTCATGCTGCGCTCCTTTATTGATTTTTGTTGATCAGGCGGTCTTCGATCTCGCCGGTCGCGAGATCCGTATATCGCACGTAAAGGGAAATCTTATTATCCGCATCCAGCGCATCCCAGAGGGCTGCGGTGAAAATGTCGATATCGTCCGGGATCGCGACGCGCTCGGGCTCACCCTGGAAGGTCGGGATCGGGTTGCCGTCGCAAACATAGGTGTGCAGGAAGTGGCCGAGGCCGGGAAGCGCAGGATAAGAGAAGGTGTAGCGGCTGCAGGCAGAACCGATCGCGTCCGCGCTTTTCAGAATGCTCATTTCATAGGTGAAATCGCCCTGCGCGAAGGTCAGCATGCCGCTGATGCGCGGCGTGAAATTCGGCGCGTCAGGTTCAAATTCCCGGCTTGTCAGCGCGGCACTGAAGGAACTGCCGGCGCGAATGCCGTCATAGATCGTGTCGGTCTGGTCGCCGTTCGTGACGATCAGCTTGTTGTCGATCGTTCGGAGCGCCGCGTAAATGATCAGGCTGGGATCCTCGACCTTCGAGGCGTCGAAGGGTTCGGTATAGATCACGCCGTCTTTGTTTGCGAAAACGCGGTTGCGGCTGTTGGCGCTGCGGCCCATGATAAAATATGCGGTGCAGGCTTTTTTGCCGTCTCCGGATTTGCCGATGACGATGC